>CALZMK010000449.1 GCA_945788545.1 uncultured Prevotella sp. | reverse complement strand
CCTGCAATTCCGCAGCAACTCCCACAAGACAAAGTGGGGCGACAAACTATGCGACACCTTGCTGCGCAAGTGCTTCGAGATGGAACAACTCTACGACCGGGGATTGACGAAGACCGACTCCATCTGATAGCGGTCGAACCCCACGGAGATGTCGGCACCGTGCTGGCGGAAATTCTCAAGAAGTGCAGCCTGCTGGCGCGGGCCCAAACCGTATTCTCCACGCTTATATCGATAATAGGTGGATTCGCTCTTCAGACCGGTTTGCACCCAAAACCACTTGGCCTTGTTGACGGGCAATGTGCTGTATAACTTCTTGAATCCATACGCCACCTTCACCTTGCGCTCCACTAACCAATGCTCGCATCCGTTGTCGTCGGGATGCACGCGCTCGGGATTGATGGTCATATACTCATCCTTCTCGGCTTTTGCCTTCAGGAAATTTGCGTAGCGGACACATTCGCCGCTCTTCTTACATGCCTTCAAAGGGCATACTGCTGTTAATTCCATAATGATATTAGTTTGATGATTAAACGATAACGTGTTAATGCTTTGATCCAAACGTCTTAATGCTTTGATCCAAGCGTCTCCTCGGTCTCTGTCACCCCTATGGCAGTCGTCTGTCATTACTTTGGCAGTCGGCTGCCAACCCTTTGGCAGAGTGACTACAGCCGTGCCGCAGTCTCGGCAAAGCTGCTTGCGTGGGCGAATGAGCCTGAGTGCGAAAGAATATGGTCGCTAACCCTTCACCCTACACAAAACGGGTGTAATAGATTGAGTGCCAGAGAGTTTGATTAGTGTAGGGTTGCTCCAACCCTACACTAACCCTACACAACCCTACACTCAGGCACAGAGCGAGACAAGTTGGTAGTTTTGTCCTGCAGCAGTGCGCTTGGTATGGCACCCCAGCACCTTCAGAGCCTGTCCGATCTTCACCTTCAGACTTGTTGTCACCATGACGGATGGATATTGACTCGTGATGCGGTCGCATATATCACCCATCTTCATCCATTCGCCTTCCTCTTCCGAAGAAGGAACGCGCACGCAAGCCTTGAGCATAGTCTCCAGGTCGTCGGTCTTGAAATACACTGCATTGGCCTTCTGTATGCGCTCCACCTCGTCGGTATTAAACCAATAGGGTGCGCCCGACTCGTTGATTTCATACATCACCTGGGCATAAAGCTGGCTATAGTCAATCGGTGTCAGATTGTCAATCAGCAATCCGTCGGGAATGCGGATGCAGAGATAGCGACGGCTGCCGGTTTGGTCGCAAAGCGGATGCGTGTCGTTGGTTGTGGCAATGAACGAGGCATAGCGAAGTCGGTCGTCCTGACTGCTGCCGAAAATGGGTCGTCCGTTCACCTTCACCTTCGACAAAGTCTGCTTGAGCTTGCCCTGTTGCGACACACCCATATTGGCAAACTCGTCGATGTTGACGAGAAGGTTGTGGGTGAGAGCCATCTCGCTGTCAAACTTGTTGCCGAAGTTGATGTGGTCGAGATAGTAGCATCGCAGACTCTCAGGCAGCAGTCGGAGGGCAAACGTGCTCTTGCCGCAGCCTTGCTTCCCGATGAGCACGGGCACAGTCTCGTTGCCATGCTGGCAATCCATCTGCAACCAATGCGCCACCATCGAGCGGAGCCATACGGCACACCATCCCATCGTCTCCATCGTCATCCCGGGAATGCGGTTGAAGAGGTCGGCAATGTGGTTGTGTCCGTCCCACTCGGGCAATGCGTCGAGGAAATCGCCAACGGGACTGAACTTCCTCACGGCATCCGACTTGACATACTCGTCGATGTCCTGACGCGGAGACTTGTTGTCACCTATTCCGTCCTTCTTGGCCTGACGCACGATGGAGTTCATCGCCTCCTCGGTCATGATTGTCCACTCCTCGCAGTCCTTGTGGCGGTATTCGGTCTTGCCGCTCACCACATTCCTGCGAAACTCATAGTTCTCTTCCAGATAGGCCTCAACTGCATAGACCATCATCTGGTTGTCTGTCATTACTGACATTGTTGGATTCGTCTTTGTACTCATACTGTACTTGAATTTAAGGGTTATACATTATTTATATATATTGGTCTTACTTGCTTCAGAAATGTAGGGTTAGTGTAGGGTTGTGTAGGGTTTAGCCAACTCTACATTCGCCAAACCCTCTGTCAATCAATCACTTACGGTCGTTTTGTGTAGGGTGAAGGGTTGACGACGAAATTCTTTGGCGTTCAGCTGCTTCTTTATTTAGAAGCGGTACAAAGTTACTGCTTAATCACAGCCTTTCCAACTTTTCCCCGCAAGTATGGGGGAAAAACATTAAAGAAAGGGAAGAGCAATGGGACTGCGGGGAAATGTGCGGGGAGAAAATGATTATTAAGTTGTTCAGCTCTCTCTTGATAATATTACAAAAAGCCGTCGTCCTCGTGTGAACAAGGACGGCGGTGTTATATCTAAATAACTGAACTTTCGCTTTAATTTTGCAGCGTGAATAATAGAGTATCTACGACTC
>CALZMK010000448.1 GCA_945788545.1 uncultured Prevotella sp. | reverse complement strand
GCGTCGCATTGCTGCAGTGTCGTCGTGGCATCCAGAATTGTCTCTGCCCGATGTCTCTACCGAGTCGGTTATTGCAAATGTAGCAGAGTGGTTGCCGCTATATATAGGCAAGGCAACCACAATATCCGAACTTCGTAAGATAAACATTGAGGAAGTCATTTGGGGAATGTTGACTTATGAGCAACAGGTCTCAGTGGATAAATTGGCACCCACGCATATCCAGGTGCCCACAGGCAGTCGTATTCGTGTTGACTATCGCCAAGGTGCTGAGGCTCCGGTGCTGAGTGTGCGTCTTCAGGAATGTTTTGGTCTAACTTCCACTCCTTGTGTTGACGCAGGCAAGCGTCCTGTGTTGATGGAACTCCTGTCTCCCGGTTTCAAACCAGTTCAGCTCACCCAAGATCTCGCCAACTTCTGGCAGTCAACCTATTTCGAGGTGCGCAAGGAACTTCGTCGCCGCTACCCCAAGCACTATTGGCCCGACAATCCCCTTGAGGCCGAGGCTGTGAGGGGAGTGAGACGACATATTTAGGGGCAGTGAATGTTTTTGCGAAAGTAGAGCTATTTATTGTTTGTCTTGCGCTTTCCACTTTTCTTTCCGTTGTTCTTTCCATTTCGTCTCCCATTTCGATTTCCTCGTCGCTTACCGCCGCCTCGCGGCCCTTTACGTCTTTCTGCCGACTTATATTCTGGAGCATCGCCAAGCCCCTCAGGTAAAGGAGTCTTCTCAACTTCCTTCTCAAGAAAACGTTCTATCTGTTGGAAACGGCTAATGTCCTCTGGGTTGATAAGGGTGATGGCTACACCGTCGCGTTCGGCACGGGCTGTGCGTCCGATGCGGTGTACGTAATCCTCTGCGTCGTGGGGTACATCGTAGTTGATCACCATGCGTATGTCATCGATGTCGATACCACGCGATACAATATCTGTTGCTACAAGTACATCCTTTTGTCCGCTCTTAAACAGATACATCACTTCATCACGCTCTTGTTGGGTAAGGTCACTGTGCATCGAACAGCAGTTAACCTTCATCTTCTGTAGTTCGCGGCTAATCTCCTTCACCCTCTCTTTCTTGCCCGAGAAGATGATGATGCGCTTCTGTTCCTCGTTTGTGAAGATATGACGGAGAATAGGAAGTTTCTGAGTGTCGTAACATACGTATGCCGACTGCTGTATCTTTTCTGCCGGTTTGCTTACCGCAATCTTCACTTCCACTGGTTTGTAGAGAATATTGCGTGCAAGAGTCTGAATCTTGTCGGGCATGGTGGCAGAGAACATGATGGTCTGTCGGTTGGCGGGCAATCCCTTTACGATAGTCATGATGTCGTCATAGAATCCCATGTCGAGCATGCGGTCGGCCTCGTCGAGTACGAAGAAACTGACACGGCTGAGATCGACGTTGCCCATACGTATATGACTGAGAAGACGTCCAGGCGTTGCAATGACCACGTCGGCACCCATTCGCAGACTGCGCATCTCCTGGTCGTAGCGCGAACCGTCGTTGCCGCCATATACAGCCACACTGCTGATGCCATCGAGATAGTAACCAAAGCCCTGCATAGCCTGGTCAATCTGTTGTGCCAACTCACGTGTGGGTGACATGATGATACAGTTGATAGCATCCTTGGGGTAGTCTTCCTCATCGAGCATAGAGAGGATAGGCAGCAGGTAGGCTGCTGTCTTGCCGGTTCCGGTTTGTGCTACGCCCATCACGTCGTGATAGTCGAGAATCTCGGGTATGCACTTCTCCTGTATCGGAGTACATTCCTCGAAATGCATGTCATACAATGCGTCGAGGATATTGTCGTTCAAATATGTTTCTTCAAATTTCACTCTTTAATCCTTTAATCCTTTAATTTTTTAATTGACAACGTCAGTTCGGTGCTTTGCGATAGCATAGGTATGCTATGCCGATATACAGAATATTTGGAATCCATGCCGCAAGCATTGGAGGTGTATTTGCATTGATGGCGAAGGTGGCGCAAACCGTCTGCAAAAGTATATATGCAAAACTCAGGGCAAGACCCGTACCGAGATAAACACCCATACCGCCCTTGCGCTTGCGCGAACTGAGGCTCACTCCGATGATAGTGAGAATGAACGAGGCAAAGCATGAGGCTATGCGCTTGTGGTATTCCACCTCATATTGCACCACGTTGCTCGAACCGCGTTCTTGTTGCTTGGAGATATAGCGTAGAAGTTCTGGACTGGTGAATGTCTCCTGCTGACCCTTACTGAACACAAGGTCCATGGGTTCCATCATGATCACAGTGTCCTTCTCCATGCCCGATGTGATCTTCTCGCGCATTCCTCGCAGGTCGCGAGTCTTGTAGTTAACCATCTTCCAATGATAGCGCGAGTCGCTGATAGTGTCGTATTTCACCACGTTGGCAGTGGTGTGGAGAACAAGTTTCTTTTTCTCAAACTTATCAAGCGAGAACCCATATCCGGTTTTTGTCTTGTCGTCGTATTGGGATATGTATGCGATGACACCCTTGCCCACCT
>CALZMK010000447.1 GCA_945788545.1 uncultured Prevotella sp. | reverse complement strand
ACATCAGTTGCTTTGAGAACAACACTCACCTGAATAATATCAAGAAACACATCACTAAAATGTTCCAACTCATGGCAAATTCTGGCAAACTCGTGCGTGTGAGTGAATTGGATATGGGTTATGTGCGCGGTTCCGACCGTTGGGGAGCCTCATCCAAGACTGCTGATCTTACCGAAGCCGAGCATAAGAAGATGGCCGACTTCTATGAGTGGATTATCAAGGAGTACTTCCGTATCATACCGCCCGAACAGCAGTGGGGCATCTGCCAATGGTGTACCACCGATGCTCCTGCAAACAGCGGATGGCGTGGCGGCGAACCAGTAGGTATATGGGATCTCAACTACTATCGCAAGCATGTTTATGCCGGTTTCGTGCGCGGACTGAATGGCGGTGAACCAAGCGGAATCCGTGGCATTGAGGCTGATAATACCATCGACATTTCCAGGGGCATATTCAACATGCAAGGTATGCGCATGTCGGCAACATCACTCGACGAGTTGCCTTGCGGTATCTACATCGTTAATGGCAAAAAGGTAGTCGTTAAATAACAAACGCTACATCCATACATAATTGCAGACTTTCGGTCAAAATCTTACTATTTTGAGATTTATACCGAAAGTCTGTTTTTTTTGCGAGGTCAATGAATAAACTCAAGAATCATTGGGAACTGGTTCATAGATTCACTTCATCAATGCAGTTTGTCTTCCTAAGCCAGCGCTTTAGTATGAAGGTCAGGAAGTAGGGAAGGGTGTAGAACTGTCCGTTGAATCCGATGTTCCTGTTGCAGAGCTTAATGCCAAACTTGATGTCGGCATATCTGCCGTCGGTCATCTTCTTCAGGGTAGGAGTGGCATTGTCGTTGGCTTTCACTTCGACAGGAATCAGAGATTTTATATCACGCACGAAGAAGTCCATTTCCATTGTTGACTTCTCGTTGCGGAAGAAATACAGGTCATAGCCTTGCTTCACCAACATGTCGCCCACGATGTTCTCGTATATAGCCCCTTTGTATGTTCCGTAGTTCTTGTTGACGCGAATATCGGTTTGACTCTCCTCGTCGAGCGAAGCCACGAGCAATCCCGTGTCACTATAATAGAGCTTGAACATCTTCGGGTTGTAGTTGCCTTTCAGCGGCAAGGACAGTTGGTCGAGGCAGTAGCATACATTCACTATACCTGCATCCTCAAGCCATTCCACTGTTCCCGCATATTCACGTGAGCGTGCTCCTCGTGCCACCTTCGACACTTGGAATTTCTTGTTTTCCTGTCCGAGGAATACAGAGATATGCTGATATATGTTCTTTATTCGTCCTTTGTCCAGTCCTTGTGCATATTTCGTTATGTCCTCTTCATAGTCGGCAAGCAGTTGCCGCTGTATGTCGAGCGTGCCGCTGTAGTTGCCGTTCTCTATAAACCGGCTCACCACCTCGGGCATGCCGCCGATGAGCATGTATTCGCGGAAGAGATTCATGTAGATGTCCATCTCAAGCGATGAAAATGGTTTCAGTTCCACAATGTGGCTCAGCATGTCGTCGATGTATTTGTCTCCATATCCCCTTGCCCACAGAAACTCCTCGAAGTCCATAGAGAACATCTCATAATCCATTTTATATCCTACGCTGTTCGACTCGATTTCCCTGTAGTTGATTCCCATTAGCGAACCCGAACAGATGACGTCGTATCGCTTGTCGATACAGAAAGACTTCAGGCAAGTGGCACATTTTGGGCAGTCCTGCATTTCGTCGAAGAACAGCAGTGTCTTCCCTGCCTCAAACTTCAGCGACTGGTCGATGAGCGTTATGTTCTTCACGATGCTATCCACGTCATATCCGTCATCGAATATCCTCTTGAACTTTTGTTCCAACACGAAATTGATTGCCACGACATTCTCATAGTGAGTCGTAGCAAACTGCATGATGGATGAAGTCTTGCCAATTTGTCTTGCTCCTTTGACGATAAGAGGCTTTCTTGTGTCATTTGCCTTCCACTCATGCAAATAGATGTCTATTTTTCTTCTTAAGAGAGTCATATTCAATGTATTGTATATCATTATATAACATAAAGCCGCTGCAAAGATACAAATAAATCACAAAATTCCAAAGGTTTTCACTCGAAATATCACAAAATTCCTGCTATTTCCACGTATTTTCCCACAAAATTCCTGCATATTCGACCTTCTGAAGTAAAAAACTGTGCGGATGCCACAGGGAGCGTGGGCGTCTCACCCGCAGTAGATTCGAATACCGACGGTTTGCCTACAATTTTACATCAAATTGCAGGTTTATAGCTAATTACTTGTCAAAGGCTATCAGAAAAAATAAAGTCGAGAATTATTATGGAATAAGGATGCTGTGTATTACACTTACACCCGACAGTGACAAGCTAATCACAGGGACATTGACCCGCCCAAAGTGTGTTGATGCACTTTGTCATTCCCAAAATCAGTTCGTCCGTTATGAAAAACGGGACAAGTGGGCATTTTCACCCTTCAAAAAACGGAATAAGTCAGAA
>CALZMK010000446.1 GCA_945788545.1 uncultured Prevotella sp. | reverse complement strand
GAGCCTGTCCCTGATGCCTCCAAGCGAGCGGTCCTCGAGTGTCAGCTCCAGCAACCTGTCCATCTCCGATTCCCTCACGAAGTATGGCAGCGGCCGGCTGGTCTTCAGCGAGGCTATCTTCTCCATCGGGTTGATGTTAACGTAACCCGTCAGACGCAGGTAGCGGTAGAACGAGCGCAGTGCGCTTAGCTTGACATTGACTGAGGCAGGAGAAATATTTCTCTCGTCAAGCAGGTAGATTATCCACTCGCGGACATCCTCCGCCCTCACCCTCGTCCAGTCTGCACTGGAGTAGAGGCTTTCGAGGAAGGCCTGGAACTCTCTTATGTCCCGTCCGTAACCCACCACCGTATGAGGTGAATCATTACGTTCAGCGGTCAGATAATCCAGAAAAAGATCTGTCCACGATTCCATGTGTTGTCGTTTTGAGCGACTAATTTAGAGTGTTTTTTTGAATCAGCAAAATATTTCGACCGAAATCTTTACTTTTTCTCTCGTTTTTCTCCTTTGGGAGAGCCAAAATGGGTTTTGGAGTAGATAAAACCGCTATTTCAGGTTTACTCCTCGTTCTGGCGAAGCTGGTTCACATAAACAGCGTGCTGCATCTTGATGCGCTTTACGACAGATGGTTTGTCAAACTGCTTACGGCTGCGAACCTCCTTGATGATGCCAGTCTTCTCGGCCTTTCTTTTGAACTTCTTGAGAGCTCTCTCAATGTTCTCACCTTCTTTTACAGGTACGATGATCATTGCGAATAGTTTTTTTTGATGTTGTTGAAAATTAATTATTATATTACATATATGTGTGTGCTTGTGCGAGTGCTTCCGCATAGGCCACATCTCTGCTGCCTTACAGCACTCTCCGACACACGTTTGGGCAAAAAAACCCTAACGGGCGGCAAAATTAGTGCAATTTTATTAAACCACAAAACTTTAGAGACTTTTTTTTGAAAAAAAGCACGCATTTTGCTCTCATGTGTGCAAAGAGTCCCCATTTTAGCCATTTTGAGTGTACAAATTTGTGCAAATTCGCAGATTTCGCCCCATGCCCCGACAACATCACATACGCCACCCTGCCCCAGCCCACAGAAATCATGACAGAAAACATGGCCAGGAACACAAAAAAACAGCCCATCCATGCTTGCCAAATAAAAGATATTTCCTAAATTTGCACACGGTTAGACTAAGGCATGCATACTCACAGCCATGCAGCCACCTTGAAACTATCAGTCTCACCAGCAGGTACACATATTTATATATATAGGAAAAATTCAAACAACAAACATATACACCACAGCAATGAACATAGGAGATACCGTTAGATTCCTCAACGACATCGGCGGAGGAAAGATTTCAGCATTCAAGCCCGGCGGCATAGTCATCGTGGAAGACGAGGACGGATTCGAAGTGCCCATGCCTGCCGATGAGATTGTAGTCATAGAGACCAATGCGCTCAACATAAAGAAGAAGCCTGCACCAAAGGTTGAGTACGGAGCCGCTCCCTCGTCCAGTCAGGACTCCTCCGCCATATCCATCGCAGGCAAAGAATACCTCAAGTCGAAAGACCAAAGACCCACCGACACAGACGAAGAAGTGGACGAGAACCTTGAGGCACGCGTCCTACGATTAGAGATGACCATACGCAAGCTCGAACTTCGCCTCTCACGACTTGAAGACGCAAAAGCAGCCCGAGAGAAAGAGAAGATAGAAGCCAGACAAGCGCGCAAGCAGATGAAAGACGAAATCATCGAGATAGACCTCCACGCCCACGAAGTGTTGGAGACCACATCCGGCATGTCAGCTGGCGACATCAAAGAATATCAGCTCACCATCTTCCGCCGCACCATGCAAGACCATATGGAAGAGAAAGGCCGCAAGATTGTCTTCATCCACGGCAAAGGCAATGGAGTGCTCCGCAAAGCCATCCTCGACGAACTCAAATATGCCTATAAGACATGCGAATGGCAAGACGCCTCCTTCCAGCAATACGGCTTCGGTGCCACAATGGTGACAATCCACTGACATGGATGTTTCATCACACAGTTATCAATAACAACAATAATCATCAATAACCATCTAACCAATCACACTACAATGAAAAGACAAGCGTTCAAGATGTACCTCAAACCAGGGTACAAGGAAGAGTACAAGCGTCGCCACGCCAACCTCTTCCCCGAACTCAAAGCGCTGCTCACAGAAAGCGGAGTGCGCAACTACAGCATCTACCTCGACGAAGACACCAACATCCTCTATGCCTACCAGGAGCTCGAAGGAGAAGGCGGCAGCCAAGACCTCGGCGACACAGACATCTGCAAGAAATGGTGGGCATACATGGCAGACATCATGGAGACAAACCCTGACAACAGCCCAGTGTCCATACCTCTGCCCGAGATGTTCCACATGGATTGAACTGAGAAATCAAAGGATTCCCCGCCGAGTCCTGCTTATTTTATTCCACAACCTCCTCACACGCCACCATCTCCACTCCTCGGTAGACGACGATGACCTTGTGCAGTC
>CALZMK010000445.1 GCA_945788545.1 uncultured Prevotella sp. | reverse complement strand
AAAAGAAAATGAGAAAAAAGTAACGGTTTTTCTTTTATTTGACAGAATTGAAGGGAAAGGTGTAGGGTTTACATTATATTTATATATGCGCGCGCGATGGGAAATTATCAATGATCCCTGTTATGTTAGGGAGCGGGATTTCCGTTGGTGATGCTTTATTGTGGCTGATATATGACATGGGGACTCTACGCAATAACAAGGAAGGATTATATATGTGAGCATTTGGTGTCCATCTGCCTGCGGCGATGGACAAAAATTAAACACGGATTTGACTTTTTCACTGATTTTTCAGGTGGTGAATGGGTTATTGGATTTATCTTTGGATTTACTGGGATTTGCGGGTGCTGGGGGCACTCCCCATTCCTTGCTGAGTTCTAAGCTGATGAAACAAGCCACTTGTTGATGATCTTTCCTGCTGACTTCAGCCCCCTCTCGGTCTCCCCCGAAGGGGAGATGCAGGTTACTCTGGTTCTGATTTCTGACAAAAGGATATGTAACACACGGTCATGGAAAATGGAAGATTTTGGGCACGAAAGGAAAAGGAAATGTGCCCAGGTGGGGCAACGTGCTTACCCATGTTGGGCAACGTGCTTGCCCCACTTGGGCAAGGTGCGTGCCCAAAAACGGGACAAAACAAGACTTAAAGCTACTGTAAACGGAGAGGAGTGGCAAGTGCCTGATGCGGGGACAAAGGACTGAATATCAAGGAAAAGCAAGAGGCATACGAGGAATTCGACACCGACCGCAACTCGTTTCTCAGTCTATACATGGGATTCAACCTGCCGTTGAGCAAATACGACCTTGACGAAGGCAACGTGTTCCAGACCTCCACCGGAAAGACGACTACAACATCCAGACCCCGGCGAGCCATGGCAGCAGGGAGTATATGCACATCATGACACTGGGAGCTAAAGTGGGATTACGACTGTGATATCCTCTGACGACATAAGGTGTTAACAACTTTTACAATCTTCTCATCCAACTTATTCCCTGTAATTATTGTTCAGGAAGCGAAAAAAACATATATTTGCAGAGACATATATAATCTGATAACAATAAAATCTATAGCAAATGAGAAAATTCACGACAAAATCCATTATTGCATTGTTAGCAGGTGCGGTGACTCTGAGTTCATGTATCGGTTCTTTCGGATTGACCAACAAGGTGTTAGACTGGAACAAGAGCCTTAGCAGCTGCAAGTTCCTCAACGAACTTGTGTTCCTTCTGATAAGCCCTGCCTATGCCGTGTGTGGCGTGGCAGACCTGTTCATCCTCAACACCATCGAGTTCTGGAGCGGCAGCAAAGTGATGGCCAAGGTGGGTGAGACCCAAAATGTGATGGGCAAAGACGGCCGCATGTATGCCGTGAAGACACTGAAGAACGGTTATGAGATAACCTCTCCCGACGGCGAGGTGTCACACCTTGTATATAACAAGAAGGAGAAGAGCTGGAGCTACGAGGACAAAGGCGCCATCAAGGAACTGTTCCGTTTCAACGACGACGGCACCATCATGGCAACTCTGCCCAACGGCAAGAAGATGAAAGTATCGCAAGACCAGGCCGGCATCTACCAGGTGAGAATGGCTGTCAACGATGGAATGTACTTCGCTTCAAGAAAATAAGAATGAACAGACGACTAATTAATTACGACATGAATACAATAAAAAAATTAGCTACTTGCTGCATCGCTTTAGCTGCAGCACTAAATGCGAACGCGATCGGAACGGAAACGACCAGCACGGCAGTATGCGTACAGAACATCAATGCGCAATGGACTGGTGACGCCACTGGATTCTGGAAGGCAAGAATCGGTGCCAACGTCAAAGACATCCCGAACTCCTGTCCTGGGCTATATTCAAAAGTCGACAAGACCGACTTCGGAGATGGCACATATCTGTATAGCTATCTGAAAAACGAAGAAGAAGTGTTTTCTGTAACCACCGACGATGCCGGAACCATCAATTCCGTCAGCATAGCCATGGGTTCAGGAATAGAACTCTCTCTGATGGGCATCAAAGTGACTGCAGACACAAAATACCACACACTGATGAAGGCCGTGCCTACCAAGATAAAGTGGGTGTTAAACTTAGGTGAACTCAGACTCAACCTCGGTTCGGAAAAGGTATATTGCGAACCGTTCATCAGAGACCTAACCCAACGCGGCCATAACAAGTTGGCAAAGATGAAAGACACGGAGAGATTGATTCCTGTCACCCTGTCAGACATCGAGCCCGACGCTATATTATGGAAAATCACCATAGAATAAGCGCATAAGCCCCATATCTACAACAAGCCCCGACCGGTAAGCACTACCCGTCGGGGCTTGTCAATATAAAGCCACGCCATACAAATAAAATCTTGAATATCAAAGCCACAACCTCCGTTCTCCTTTGCCATGAAACAATCATCTCTTTTCTGCCTGGAGAAAAACCAAACAAGCACCGATGACCGGTTGGGGATTATCAGAAAGCAGCGAATGCGAAAAGGTTAAATTAACACAAAACCGGAGAGGCGG
>CALZMK010000444.1 GCA_945788545.1 uncultured Prevotella sp. | reverse complement strand
TCTTGATATTTGCAGTCCCTTGCGACTGAGAGTCATATCCACAAAACGAGCATTTGGAGATGAAACATTCGCCGAGATAATCTGCTTGATACGCGCTGCCGCCTCGGGGTCTTTAGCCACCATATAGAGGTATCCCCCACCACCGGCACCAGGTAGTTTATAGCCAAGGCAGAGGTCATCCACCATATCCGTGATATGTCGCACGGCATCGGGATTTGTTCCACTGTCGAGCAATTGGTTCTGTCGCCATGTAGTTCGTATGAGCTGTCCCATTCGAATAAAATCCTGACGCTGAATAGCGTCATACATATCAAGAGTGTGGGCCTTCATCTCGCGCAGCAGACGGAGTTGGTCGTTGCTGTTGAGGAACATCTTCCTGACAATCTCTGCAAGAATAGTCTTGGCAGTGCGCGTGATACCGGTATAATAGAGCAGATGACAAGAGGCATATTCGGGTTGGGTGAACACGTCATCGGGCATCCACCTCACAAGCGGTTGCTGGTTGAATCCCTTCTGCGTCTGCAATAGTTTCACTCCTCCAAGTACACCGCCAAACTGGTCTTGCCAACCGCCTCCTGTTGTGAGCATCTGTTCGAGAACGAGGGTGCGCTTACCTATTTCGCTCTTGTCCCATGCCAACGAACAGAAATCACTTACCGCACCAAGGACAGTGGCGGCAAGAATGCTGCTTGTACCCAATCCGCTACCAGCAGGAATGGCAGAGAGCAGAGTGAGCTCAATACCGCACCCGAAAGCTTCGAGTTGAGCTCGCAGGGATGGATATATGTCAGCAGAGAATCCTGGAAGGAAACCTGCAAGTGCGAGAGCCGCCTTTGGAATAGAGAACGGACTGCCCACCTTATTATAATCAGCAAGTTGCTCGTAGGTATCTACCACCTCTACAGCACCGAGGTCGATACTGCGTAATACTATATGGTGATCACGACAAGGGCGAACATAGGTTTGCAGCGGAGGTTGTCCGTTGAGTTCGATGGCGAGATTGATGACATTACCACCTTCCATAAGACAGAATGGCGGAGTGTCGGTCCATCCACCGGCAATGTCGATGCGCACCGGACTGCGCGCCCACACTATCTGGTCGCTATATACCGACATCCTCGGCGACTGCTTCTCGGCGAGAACAGTCTCGGTGAGGCCATGCTGCAGGAGTGAGAACGCCTTATCACTGTTGCCACGGAACATGGCATCCTTGATACGCGTGAGCAATGGAGCATCCTCGGGAAGAGGAGCCGGCATGGGGATATCCATCTCGCGGAAATGGCGGGCTGCATCTTCGAGGTCGAGCTGATAAAATACGCTGTGTTGCCAGTTGGCGGCAAGGGCGCTCCAGTTTTCCCGTTGGAAGGAGCTGCGCTGGGCAAAAAGACGAACGAGGTTGGCCTCGGTGGAGATGGCCTCGGCGGAGATAAGGCGGAGGGGGGCCGGCGCATATGCGCCGGAGGAAACCGGGGTATTCGAATTGTCCGGGGTATCTGGATTTTCCGGTAGGATATGATAGACGGGGAATAGGGGGGCCTGCTGCGCAGGGCCTGCGAAGCGGTCGTCAATATTATAGCGGCGGATGGCGTAGTCGGTATCGCCGATGGGGACAACGTCGATACAATCGCCTGGGGCAAGGGATATATGCCAGTCATTCTCGGGCACTCCCGTGATGATGTTATCATGAGAGAGATGCCAGTTGGGACCAATGTAGGAGTTCTCAATCCATACATTGGTATTATCGGCAGTAACAGGAATGTTCATCACCGCATTCTGTATGAAGATAGAAGGTTGCGGTTTGCGCCCGTTGTGCATTATCTCTCTCTGATCATTGACGATATTCTGAATCGCCAATGTTGAGGATATCATCTCTCGACTCGTACCGAAGTGATAGAACTCGCCTCCAGGCAACGGCAGTATTGCCACCGATAGAGATTTAAGTTCTTCATCGTCGATAATCGGGTCGGTACCAAGGGCACAACCAAATTCCGAATACAGGTCGTACTCGATAATCTCGCCATCTCTCTTTGAATGCTTGACAAGAGCCTCAACCGCTCTATCAGAAAGGAGCCACACCCCGATGTCGGTGAGATAGAAATGCGAGCCAAGAAGTTTCTGAAGAGTCTCCACCGATGGTTTCTGTAGCATCTGCTTTAGCACAGACGGAGAACGGCGGTCGGAAACGAAAACGCCATGATCCTTGGCAATCGACGAGTCGAGCCAAAGCCCATAGCACACCACGTCAGCATCAGGTACGGGCGGCAACTGTTCGGCTGCACGGATATACACGTCGCCACTCACTATCATAGTATGGATATTGTCAGGGGCAAGAGACATCAGTCGCTCATAGAGCGGCAACTGCAATGAGAGCAGCGACTGGGAAAGGCGCTGTCCCCTCTCCCATCGGAACACGGGGATGGGAGTGAGTATCTTGCCAGATGGGGCATAGGAGGGAAGACGGCGACTCTGGCCTCCGGCATGGAGGAGGATGCGCTTCTCGGAAGCGAGCCAAGAGGAGAAGGAGGCAA
>CALZMK010000443.1 GCA_945788545.1 uncultured Prevotella sp. | reverse complement strand
CCTTATATTATTCTTTCGGCAGCAAAGGTACAAAGAAAATCTGAATCTGCCAAACGTTTGGCAGATTTTCTTGTGATAATTGAGGTCACGGCTTCTTTATGGCGTTCAGAACTTGGTGGCGGTTAGTGCGCCTCGACGTGTAGGACACGTGCCCCCACTTATTTAATTGACTCAACTTTCGCAAGTAGTAAAAAGGAGATAAATGAAGATAAAAGGAGATAAATGACGTATGTTTAAGCCTGGCTCTTACTATTGTCTTTTAACTTCCTAAGCGACCAAAGGGAGCGATAACTTCTTCTAACTCCTTTTAACTCCTAAAGTTGAGCACATGCGAAACTTGAATGAGTCATATTCACGTTTGGCAAACTCTTCTACTATTGTTGATTTGCCGATACGTCTGGCACCTTCAACAAGTAGTGCAGTTTCGCCTTTTTGCTCATTTTTCCAGTTGAGCATATCTTCATAAATCTTTCTTCTAAATACTGTCTTGTTCATTTTGCTGACTTTTAGGGGTTTACTGGTGCAAAGATAGTGGTTTTGCCGTTTTCCACCAAATTTGGTTGGCAAGTCTGTGTTTGAGAGTATGTGGGTCAGTTGGGTCATGGGTCACATGGATAATTTTTCGCCATTCACGAGATTACGGGGGTGCATTCACGGGATTGATTGTGCTGTTGTCATGATTATTGTTAATTTTGCATAGTTAATTGAACAGTAAAATAAAATTCATTAACTATGAAGACTACGAGAAATGACAAGACTACGAGAAATGACAACATCGGATGTAAGAATCATTCGTGCTCTGGGGCGTGCATGTTCAAACTGCTTGAGCTTCGTGGTGTGGATGAAATCAAAATGGTGCCGATTATGGATGTGGCATGGATTGAGGCGGATGATTACTGTGTGTATTTTCATCTGATTGATGGCAGTATGATATGCCATACTGTAAGGTTGGGAATATTCATGGAAAGAGTATTGAAGAATGAATGCCTTATCTTCAGGCGCATCCACAGGTCGTATGCAGTGAATGTCAAACATATTAAAGGCAGAATCCACAATATGCTTCAAGTGGGCAATGGGCTGCTGACTATCAGCGACTCCTATCTTGATGACTTCAACAAGGATGTCATCGTTGTATGTAATCCGGACAAGAAATCCCCAAAGAAAAAGAAATCCCTAAATAATAAGGACAAAGACAAATGAACGAGGTGAACTATTTTTCCTCCCTGCGCGACAAGGAGCCTAAGCTGGTGGCGTGGGAGACGGTGGCGACCGAGATACGCGGCGACAGGCTGGCCGAGGTGTGCCGGCAGTACAGGGCATTGCTGCCCCACTATGACAAGGCGGTGGAGGAAGGCGACCGGGAAAAGGCGGCAGCCTTCAAGTCGAAGCTCACGGCTCTGAAGACCCAGTTGCCCGCCATCATGCCGCAGGTGAGGCTCAGCGGCGGGCGCACCGCCGACTGCATCACGGGCTACGAGCGGTATATGATAGTCGATATCGACCACATTCCCGCCGACGTGTTCGACATGACCGTGAAGATGGTGAGGGACGACTTGCACTCGCGCCTCACCTACATCACCATCTCCGGACGCGGACTGCGAGTGATAGCCGAGGTGGAGGGCGAGGTGACAAATGAGAACTTCCGCGACGCCTGGCTCAGTGTGAATGATTATTACAAAAAGCTCACGTCGCTCGACTACGACACGCAGTGTGGCAACAACACGAGGGTGTGTGGACTGGCGCACGACCCCAAGGCCGTGTTCCGTCCGTGCCCCAAGCGCATCAAGATAGTGCGCCATGATACTAAGGCCAAGGCGAAGAAGAGGGTTGGGCGGCCGCCCAAGGTGGAGCGCATAGAGGACAGGGTGCTGGATATGGTGGAAGCCGACGGGGCGGAATATACCGACGGTCGCCACAACGACTATATCACGCGCTGCCTCCACCTGATGAACCGCTATGGCGTGCCCAAGAAGAAATGCCTGGAATGGGCTGTGGAACAATTCGACGACTACAATGCCACGCATCGCGGCTCGCTGCAGAACATGGTGAATAGCATCTACAACAAATACAGCAGCGAGCACGCCACACTCTCTTCCGGCACAGGCAAGGCATCGGTGAAGCAGGTGGAGAAATACGTGGCCAACCACTACACCATCCGCCGCAACCTGCTGAGCTACCAACTCGAATTTTCTGAGAAAATTCAAAATGAAAATATTAAAAAATTAAAAGATGAAAGGGGGCTGGTGGACGACCACTTCGTCAATTCGCTATGGCGGCAGATGCAGAACGACGGGGTGATGACCGACCTGCAGACAATCAACACCATCCTCGGCTCTGACTTCGTCACCGACTACCATCCCTTCCGCTCATGGCTCGACGGATTGAAGCCGTGGGACGGCGCAACCGACTACATAAGGCAGTTCTTCGGGATGGTGCATTGTAAAGATACTTCAGAGGATGAATTCCATTTCTACGCCCGCTGTTGGTTCTTGGCGATGGTGGCATCGGTGCTCGACGACAAGGTGGTGAAT
>CALZMK010000442.1 GCA_945788545.1 uncultured Prevotella sp. | reverse complement strand
GCACCGAAAAGACCTACTACGGCAGTGCCCTCAGACGCGGACTGGCGGAAGGACATGCGAAAGGGCGCGCGGAAGGGCGCGCGGAAGGCATTGCGGAAGGTATAGCAAAAGTAGCCTTAAAACTGCGGTCAATGGGATCGGACGATGAAATGATAGCTCAAGCTACAGGACTGACCATCGAAGAAATTCGGCATATATGTAAATAAGACTGATTGTTAAGACTTTGCTGATATTCTCCCAGAGAATGGCTATAGTAGTTGGAGGGACCCCCACTGTTTGGGCAATTTGATGGTAAGTCTGCTTTAGTTCCCATTTTTGTGGCAGCATTGTAAGCATGCTGATGCTTACCTTGCAAAGAAATTCCTGTAAAAAATACCGCCGCCTGCATGCTTCTGCTGAAAGCATGTAGGCGGCGGTCGTGTTGTTCTTGCAGGCACGATGCCTGCGAGAGGATGATGGTGTGTTTACTCCCACTCGATGGTCGATGGTGGTTTCGAGGAGATGTCGTAGCAGACGCGGTTGACGCCCTTAACCTTGTTGATGATGTCGTTCGACACCTTCGCCATGAAGTCATAAGGCAGGTGGGCCCAGTCGGCAGTCATGGCATCGCTGGAGGTGACGGCACGCAGCGCAACGGGATTTTCATACGTGCGCTCATCGCCCATGACGCCGACGGAGCGGACATCGCTGAGCAAGATGGCACCTGCCTGCCAGATTTGGTCGTAAAGGCTAACTTCAATCTCGCCATCTTTCATGTCTGCCGGAACGCCTGCAGCCAATACGCGACGAGCCTCTTCGCCCGACAGACGCACCTTGTATTCGCGGAGGCCACGGATGTAGATGTCGTCGGCATCCTGCAGCACGCGGACTTTCTCGCGCGTGATGTCGCCGAGGATGCGGACGGCAAGTCCGGGACCGGGGAAGGGATGGCGCGTGATGAGGTGTTCGGGCATGCCCATCGAGCGGCCTACGCGCCGAACTTCATCCTTGAAGAGCCATTTCAGCGGTTCGCAGAGCGAGAGGTGCATCTCTTCGGGCAGTCCGCCCACGTTGTGGTGACTCTTGATGACTTTGCCCGTGATGTTCAGGCTTTCGATGCGGTCCGGATAGATGGTGCCCTGTGCGAGCCAGCGTGCATCGGTGATTTTGCGTGCTTCAGCGTTGAAGACTTCCACAAAGTCGCGACCGATGATTTTGCGTTTCTGTTCGGGTTCGCTCACTCCTGCCAAATCGCTCATAAACTTTTCGGACGCATCTACGCCAATGACATTCAGACCCAGGCACTCATAGTCGCGCATCACATCGCGGAACTCATTCTTGCGGAGCATACCGTGGTCAACGAAGATGCAGGTGAGCTGGTTGCCGATAGCCTTGTTGAGCAATACGGCTGCCACGCTGGAGTCAACACCGCCGGAGAGTCCGAGAATGACACGGTCAGAGCCAATCTGCTCGCGAAGCTCGCGGACGGTGGTTTCAACGAAGGAGTCTGCACTCCAGTCTTGCTTTGAGCCGCAAATGTCAACGACGAAGTTCTTCAGCAGCAGTGTGCCTTGCAGGGAGTGGAACACCTCGGGGTGGAACTGTACGCCCCAGACTTCCTTCTCGCCCGTAGAGGCGGGGATATGGTAGGCAGCGTTTTCTACACTCTCGGTCGAGGCGATGACGTGAGCCCCTTCGGGTATGCGGGTGATGGTGTCGCCATGGCTCATCCACACTTGGCTGTCGTGGTCGAAGCCCTTGAAGAGGGGATTTTCCGTATCTACGGTGCGCAGGTGCTGACGTCCGTATTCGCGTGAGCCCGCGGGCTCCACCTTTCCGCCCCAGATATGGCTCATGAATTGTGCTCCGTAGCAGATGCCAAGTATGGGCAGCCTGCCGCGGATGCGTGAAAGATCGACCTGAAATGCCTCGGGGTCATAGACGGAGAAGGGGCTTCCGCTGAGAATGACGCCGATGACCGAGGGATCGTCATGAGGAAACTTGTTGTAGGGGAGGATTTCGCAGAAAGTGTCGAGTTCGCGCACACGACGTCCGATGAGCTGCGTCGTCTGCGAGCCGAAATCGAGGATGATGATTTTCTGTTGCATCGTGGGTCTATATATATAAATAGATGAGAAAAGACATTCGGGGCAGGGGCTTCCGATACCACCGGAAGCCGACAATTCTCTCCAAAATCTGAGAAAAAAATATCTGCAAAGTTACAAAGTCCCCCTTGTTTCGCAAATATTGATCACATAAATCCTTCTTTCCAAAGCAAAAATGTGGCGTTTTTCAACTTTCTGTCTAAAAAAAATGGTCACAAATGACGTGAAATTGAAATTTGTCGTAATTTTGTAGTCGAAAATTAGCCTCTGAAGAAGCGTCTTTAATGGGAGGCTAAATAGTCTTGGCCTATGACGAGAGGTCGGAATGCCTTAGTCGTAGCGTCACGGCCCTCACCCAAAAACCAAAACTTTTTATTAACTTAATAAATCACTTTTTACTCCAATGATTAAAGTAGGTATTAACGGATTCGGCCGTATCGGTCGCTTCG
>CALZMK010000441.1 GCA_945788545.1 uncultured Prevotella sp. | reverse complement strand
TGAGACTCACCATGCCTACAGGCTGCAACAAAATCTAACCACTCATCTGTCATCTCTGAAAACGATTTCATTTTCAGATCCAAATTCGGTTCATATTCATAAATACACACAATATGCCTTGAGCGCTTTGTTAAGGCCCAACGTTTTGCCTGAACTTCAATTTGAGTACAATAGAATCCAAAACCGAAATCTTTATTATATCCAGAAATTCTGACTTCAGGATGTCTTACTATCGTATTTGTGCCATGATATAGTATCATAATTTAATTTTTATTATGAGAACAACTCAATATGTTTATGGCTTATATGCCCCATCCTTTGCCTCAAATATCGTTGACGGCTCATAAACTTCTACAGTATGCCAAGTTCCAAGGGGAACCTGAACACCATATCGTCCTTCATGCGGACAAAGTCGAACACGACCACTCTCAATGAAATTTACTTCCATACCATCAGGAAGCATTGTCCCCAAATCACTGACAACATTGATGTCCACATTAGGACGAAAATCATAGAAAATGTAATCCATACATCCATGCAGGCAAACGGCAGTTTCAGCAGTCTCAAGATGCCTATGTATAGGAACACGAGTCCCGACTTCAAGTGCATTCAGCATTCTCTGCGAACCATCCTGAGGAGTTGTCCTGAGGTCAAAATTCATTCTCAATCGCTCGGTCTCTGATGCACGAAGATGCAGAGAATCAAGCAAATTATCATTTATCTCTATTACTTCCATAAAACCTATTTTCCGTTATTCTTTAATAGCGAATCTAAATATGCTTGATGAAGATAGTAAAATTTCTTCATAAAGACAACATATCCAATAGAAAGCAGCAGTAACACTCCTGCGAAATATATCCAGTGTGCCAATAAAGAATCTGGCACAAAGAATACAAATCCCAAGGAAATTAACAACTGAAGACCGGCATATAACAGGCTCACCTTCACATGCCCTATCTTTAGTTCATTTGCCATCAACTGATACGCATGCTTACGGTGTGCCTCACCAAGATTCTCATGCAACATGATACGATGCACAATCGTAAGGCAACCATCCACTCCATACACCATCAAGAATACAAGATAAGTCACATCGCCTGTTTGCATTATCAATCCTCCAATCAGGAACAACAGGATAAAAGCAATACCTATCGATCCTACATCCCCCGCAAAGCACTTCGCCTTGCCCTTCGGGCGGAAGTTGAATATACAAAACACTATATCAGCAAGGATGACAGTCATCACCAATGATTCATCAACAAAGCCCATTGTCTTATTAATTATATATAACGGTATGAGCGATGCTAATGCATATCCGCCAGTGACACCATTAATTCCATCCATGAAATTTATGATATTGGATGCCCCCACACATACGATAAGTGCCAAAACAACCACCCACCACATATTTAAATGCAGCATATCCAACTGATAGAACATCAACACCATAGCCACAAACTGTACAACAAGTCTAACGGAGTCAGGCAGTGAGCTAATATCATCGATAAAGCTAACACCTGCAATCAGAGTAACTGCTGCAATAAACCAAGGATAACTAAAACCAAAGAAAGCAGACCATATCCACAGGCTCAAAACAAAAATTATGCCACCTCCCCGAAGAACTATCGTAGAATGAGAAGATCTCTCGTTTGGTTTGTCAATAATATTAAACCTATCCGCAATGCGGAAATACACCACTTCTGCTATTAGCAACAGAAACAGTATGAATAAATAATCAAACATAATACTATTGTTATGATATTATCTTTTTCAAGCTCTCATTAAAACTCACAAGCTGATAGTCAAAATCAGCCTTACTCATTTCCGAGGAATAATAATAAGTGGCAAACATCTTATTGATGGGCTGAAGTACAAAACTGCCAAGCCACACAAACGGATTAAGAAATCGTGTAATCCAAATCTTATGCCCATTAGCTTTTGCAAAGAAACGAATTATCTCTACAGTGTCCGCCAACTCTCTATTTTGGGGATAAAAAGTTCCGCCGAGTCCACGAAGAATAGCCTGTTTAACAAACTCTGCAAGATTGTCGATATATAGCATGGACCGCTGATTATGCCAAGCAGGAAATAACGGAGTCTTCTGAGCCAGTTTCACAAGTCTCGGGAAATTACCTTTTGAATTCGGACCATATATCATCGGAGGTCTAAGGATACACACCTTAAACGTTTCACACTCCAACTCATGCAACCCCTTCTCCGCCTGCAACTTTGAGTCACCATAAAAACCATTCGGATTTTCTTTTGTTAAAGCAGTAAGCACCTCCGTCTTCAGTGAT
The DNA here is from genome assembly GCA_945788545.1 of uncultured Prevotella sp. The sequence continues at coordinate 252 of CALZMK010000441.1, read as the reverse complement.
TGACTTTCATGAAATACTATCTGACTTGACATAAAGATAAACTGTTTCACTCCGGCAGTCTTGGCAGCCCGAGCCACATCAATCGTTAAATCCCTATTTACCTTATAGTACAACGGCTCCATCTTCGGGTCGGCATTCACGTGCGCAATACCTGCAACATGATACACCACGTCATACTTCGAGAAATCCGCCTTTTTCCAAGCATCATTCATTGTATCCACCGCATCAATCTCAAAATAGGATGATGTCGAT
>CALZMK010000440.1 GCA_945788545.1 uncultured Prevotella sp. | reverse complement strand
GCGTTCTTCTCAAGAGCCTCGAGAGTCTGATTCTCGCTTACAAACTGACTGAACTTGTTGTATGCTGCAGAGTAAGTACCCTTAGAGAAATCGATTGTGTGCTTAACCACAGCGGCAACATACTTGTCGGTCATAGCCTTGCGGTTGACAATCTGAAGAACCACATTGCCCTGAGAGAACTGGAGGTTCTTTACCTCACCGGCACCGGTGTTAACAAGAGCCTCAATAAACGACTTGGTGTCGGCATCGATGCTCTGTGCGCCCTCATACATTGCTCCTGTCATCCACATGGTCTTGCCTTCCTGACCATACTTCTTGGCAATGGCCTCGAAGTCGCCACCGGCCTTGATAGCATTGTAGATGCTGTCGGCAGTCTTGCGTGCAGCGTCAACAGTGGCTGCGCCCACCTGAATCTGACGATACTCAACTGAGTCGGGCAATGACACCTTAGACACGAGTTTGATGACGTTGAGAGTATTGTCCATAGCTGTCTCGAAGGGAGCGGTGGTCTGACCTACTGCCATTGAGTCGAGCTTTGCCTTGATATCCATCGGGAAGGCCTTTGCAGACACGGCGATGCCTGTGTATTGAATCTGCGACTGAGCCTTGCGCACTACATCAGCGGGATTGCCGCCTGCCTGAAGCTGCTTCTGAGCGTCGGTCATGGTAGCCATAAGAGCCTTGCGGTCGGCTGCGGAAGCCAATACCTGGAAATCGACATACTTGATGTCGCGGCTCTCAACATACTGCTCGTACATGGCCTCGTTCTCCTTGTACTTAGCCTTGAGGTCGGCGTCGGTGATTGTCACCTTGTTGTCGTTGATAGTAGAATAAGCGATTGAAGCCAACTGAATGTCGCTCTCCTCATTCTGACCCTCGAAAGCCATCTTGGCAGATACGGGGTTGCTGATGAGACAGTGAGAGAGAAGGCTCTGATACTTCTGGGCGAGAGTCTGCTGACGCAGGGTCTTCTCGATAAACTTCCAGTAGTCGTAGATCTTCTTGTACTGCTCAGCCATCTGCGCGTTCTGAGGATTTGACTGCATAGCCTTGTAGTCGGCAAGGAACTTGGTGAGCATCGACGCGTCGAAGCGACCAGTCTGCTGATTTACGAAGGGTGACTGCATGAGCATGGGGTTGGTGCCCTGCTTCATGATGTTCTGGAGTTCAGTGTCAGTCACAGTGAGACCGAGTTTCTCTGCCTCGTCGGCAAGGATTGTGTTGCTCACGAATGTGTTCCACACTTGATCCTTCACCTGGTTGAGCTCATCCTCTGAGAGGTTGTCCCTACCCTGTGTCATCTTGATAACCTCCTGATACTCGTCAACGAGGTCCTGATACTCCTGAACGGAGATTTTCTTACCTAACACTTCGCCCACCTGCTGGCGCTTTTCATTGCTTGAAGCCTCGCAAGAGCGGAATGCCTCCTCGGCAATGAAGGCGAAGAGAGCAAATCCCAAAATGATAATCAGGAATTTGCCATTTTTTCGAATTTTTCCAATTGCTGCCATTTCTTTGTTTTATTGTTTTTTATTTATATTGTCATTTTTAGCGCACAAAATTACAAAAAATATATGAAATAACGGAAGAAAAGTGGAAAAAACTTTATTTCTTCACTACTTTTAACCTCACAAGTTCGATTTTTGTCATTGTTGACTTCACTATTTTGAATTCGTAGTCGCCAATTGTCACTATTTCGTTGAGTTTCGGGAAACTCTGATATTCATGCAGGATGAGACCGCCAACTGTCATATATTCGTCACTTTCGGGCAGTTCGAGATCGAACATCTCGTTCACTTTTTCTATCTCAAGGCGTGCCGAGAGAAGATAGTCGCCGTCGTCGGTCTTGCGAGCCACATAGTTGCTGGTGTCGTGCTCGTCCTCTATCTCGCCGAAAATCTCCTCGACGATATCCTCAAGGGAGACAAGGCCGCTTGTGCCGCCAAACTCATCCACCACGACACCGATTGACTTCTTCTGCTGCATGAAGATGTGCATCAACTTCTTGGCTGCCATCGTCTCGGGCACATAGGGAAGGGTGCGTATGCCGTCGCGCCATTTCTCGGGATTGCGGAACATCTCCGAGGAGTGGATATATCCGATGATATGGTCGATGTCGTCCTTATACACGATAATCTTCGAGAATCCGCTCTCGATAAACCTGTTGCGCAGTTCATCCACCGTGCAATCCTCCACATCCACCGCCTCAATCTCGGTGCGGGGCACCATACAATCCCTCACTTTGGTGTCGCTGAAGTCGAGGGCGTTGTGGAATATCTTCACCTCGTCGGTTATCTCCTCGTCGTCCTTGGCATTGTCGATACTGCTCTGCACGAGATAGTCGAGATCCACACGGGTGAATCCCGCTCCCTCCTTCTGCTTCTCCATCCTCACTCCCACCATGAAGAGCATGGCGCGCGAAAGGAATGTGGCAAAGCGCGATATGGGATAGAGCACGATATAGAACACCATGGCCGGGATGGCAAAGAAGGAGAGCATGGTGTTGGGATTGCTCTTGCAGATGGTCTTCGGCAAAAACTCGCCCGTGAAG
>CALZMK010000439.1 GCA_945788545.1 uncultured Prevotella sp. | reverse complement strand
GATAAAACATATAGCCACGCATGTGACGTTGCAGGTTGCACATTCAAGTATAACGACTTGTTTGTGAAAAACGCAGGGCAATATTATGTGGCCGACAACAAGGATGGCGTGATTAAGGTGGCCGACATGACACTCAACGACAGCGAGGGATATGACTGCGAGGCTGACATCACAGTAGGTAGCGTGTCGTACTCACGAGATATGAAAGACAACCAATGGGGTACGCTTTGTCTGCCGTTTGCCATTAATCCAAACGCTTACAGCGATTGCAGTTTCTATCAGCTTTCCAGCGTGGATAATGACAAATCAGAGATAGTGCTGAGCAAGATTGACAACACAACAATTGCCTCAGGTACACCGGTGCTTGTGCGTCGCAATGCAGCTGTTAACGGCATCAGCATTTCGGCTACTGATGCAGCGATGGCCAACTCCATTCAGTCGGGCAGCACGGCAGGAGACTTCACGATGGTAGGCACATTGAAAACGTCAGATGCCCTCGCCAACAATGCCTATATCATCAACAATGACAAGTTCTGGAATGTTGGCGATCTCATCAACAACGGAAAAGCTACAACGGTAAAGGTAGGTGCATTCCGCTCTTATCTCTTGGCAAACACAACGGCACCATCGGCACAGGCAAGAATGTTGAGCCTGTCCATCGGTGATGACGACACCACCGCCATCGACGTGCTTAATGCCGCTGATAACAGCGAAGCGGAGATTTACGACCTCAACGGACATCGTCTCCAAGGCCTGCAAAAGGGCGTGAACATCGTAAAGAGAGGAAACAAGACAACAAAAGTAATCATAAGATAAACGTGAAGAAAGATATGAAAAAGAAAGAATATATCAAGCCGTGGATGACGGTATATGAGATTGCATCCACCCAACTTCTGGCTGCAAGTGGAGGCGCTACAGAAAGTATCGGGTTCGGTTCTGCCAGTGAGTATGAACAAGACGGAGACGGCACTATTTGGGGTCAATAACAATTTAACAAACATATACGATTATGAATATCAAGACAAAAAGCATCATAACCCTATGCCTCACGGCACTGGCATCCATGCCACTTTCAGCACAAAGCTATTTTGGCAGTGTGGTTGATATAGACGGCACATATACGACCGCAAAAAACATAAAAGTAGAAGCAAACCAGGTGGTATTCACTGACCATAAAGATGTCACACATACAATAGCAAGCCAACATGGTTATAGCACGCCTGTTAAGGTAATCCACGATGTGCTCTATTGTGAGAACGACGAGACGATGAATTCTGAATTGGTGAACAAGGCGGTGAAAACAGGTCAATTGACGTTGTCAGGCACGCTGAACAGCCATAATTGGTCTTTCTTGAATGAAGGGAAGTTGAACGGCATAACATCTGCGCGCTTTTACAAAGTAAATGGTGATGAAGTATTCACTGCATTGAGCAATTTGGAATGCTCTTCCTTGTCGTCTGTCACTTTCGAGGATTGTTCATTTCCTAATGTTACCTCCCTTGAAAGACTTCTTTACGGGTCTGCCATCACCTCTTTCACCTGGGGAGGAATGGAGGTTAGCGAAAATCTGAAAACATTGAAAAGTATGTTTAGTGGTTGTAAATCCCTGCAAAGCGTATCATTGGAGGGACTGAAAACATCAAACGTAACCAGTTTAGGCGCTTTGTTCTATAATTGCAATTCTTTGTCCAGCATCTATTTAAGAGGATGCGATTTTTCCAATGTTACTGAATGTTCCAGTATGTTTTCGGGGTGTTCTAATCTGCAAAGCATAGACTTAAGCGGACATAACCTGAAGAATGTTACAAATTCCTTTGGTATGTTTAAAGATTGTGAAAAATTAACAAGCATCAACTTTGCCGATTGTGACTTTAGTAAAGTAACAGGTTCAAAATATATGTTTTATCAATGCAAAGCTTTGCAAACTGTGGACTTAAGCGGTGCTAAGTTGAGCAGTAAAGATTGCTATGAAATGTTTATGGATTGTGGTAATTTAAACTCCGTAAATCTGAGTGGATGCAACTTTAATGGAGTGACTACCTGTTATGAGATGTTTGAAAACTGTAGTGCATTGAAAGAAATAGATTTGAGCGGCTGCAGTTTTAAATGCGCAGATAATGCATCATTGACTAATATGTTCAATAACTGTACTTCATTGGAAACCGTGGACTTTAGCAATTGTGACCTTAGTAATTCGACCAATAACATACATTTGTTTACTAACTGCAAAGCATTGAAGACCATCAGGGCTGTAGGTTGCAATCAAGATACAATAACTAAGCTACAAGAAGCTATAGAATTTTATGAGTATCTCAGAGGAGTGAATATCGTGACATCCGATACCTCATCCGAGGCTACGGCAGAATAAAAGTTGCAATACTTCACAGAAATAATAAAGGGTGTATATGCCATGGTTGTTTGGTATATACACCCATATTTTTTATACTGTCAGAGACGGCAGGGACACTGCTTGCCAATTATATCTTCCTTGGCAGTAAGAATAATAACCTTAGTGCCGCAAGGTTAATAACCTTAGTGCCGCAGGGTTATTAAC
>CALZMK010000438.1 GCA_945788545.1 uncultured Prevotella sp. | reverse complement strand
CATTATTTCCACTGTACTCAATTGTTCGCAGGAATATCTTTCTGTACGCCATAGAGAGATATGGATAGGTTATCGTGAGGATTTGAGAAAACTTGCGAGACACCCATTCTTCCGTTCAATAGGGCGTTTTGAGGGACTAAGCCAAGAAAGTCTTGTACTGCAAAGCCGCAATGGATATCAGCAGATTTACAAGGACTGGCTGAAACTTAAGCGAGGCATAGACTTCTATGACGGTGCTGCAAATATTGGTACATTGCAGATTTGGGAAATATATGAACTATGGTGCTTTATCAAGATGAAAAGGCTTGTGGCAGAGGTTATTGGCATCAATCCCAATATGCCAGACTATGAGCAGCTGATAACTGAGCCAAAAGGCACTTTGCTTAATCCATTCACAAATTCTTCCCTCGAACATATCGTGGAGTATCGTTATCCCAAGGCTACGGAGAATGATTCCATTGAAAGGCGAAGGCTGCTTGCCATGCACGAAGGTGATATAGTAACATTGCATTATCAGCACACCTTCAACAGGACAAGTGGAAATCATGACGACGGAATGGGAATAAATACCGCCACAACAGAACAACGTCCTGACATTGTGCTAAATATCCGTAAAGACTCCGGCGAAACTGTGCTCACCTATCTCTATGACGCCAAATACAGGGTTATCAACGACAGACGTCTTGACCGAGATTTTGAGCAGCAGGACATAGATGAGGAAACAAGTATGCCTGGAGGTGACTATCCGCCAACGGATGCCATAAACCAGATGCATCGCTATCGTGACGCCATATATTACAGTAAGGAAGAGCCATATCGTTCAAAGGAGATAATCGGCGGGTATATTCTCTTCCCCGGACGCGGAAATGACGAGTATATCAAGCAGAGGTATTATAGTGAGAGCATACGTAGTGTCAATATTGGTGCATTCCCGCTATTGCCCAACAAGAGCGAGTTGCTGAAATCCCATTTGCAGGAGATACTCATGACATATACGTCTTCGGAGTCGCATGTCTCAAAGGCTCGCCCACAGCGCACACTCGCTTATGTCACAGAGGAGGAAAAGGCCACGATGATGACTGATGATCTTGTGATGGTGGCATTGGCAGGAAATGAAGAGAAACGGCAATGGACATTCGACAACCAATGGTATAATCTGCCACTCGACAAAATCGCCGATACGCCTTGGATGCAGGCAAAATATCTTCTGCTTTACTGCAAGGGAGAAAAGCAAGTTGGGAATATCTGCAAGATAGTGCGTTCAAAACACGATGTGTGGACAAGTGGCAAACTAACTGGCAACGGTTATCCAGGCAAGCCTTCGCATCCTGCATATTTTATGATTCGCATACGCAAGCCAAATCAGACGGATATTGACCTAAGGAACTCAATATTTGATGTCCAGAATATCATGATGAGTTATCCAGGTGGCTATAAGCTCCCGTTCTTCCTTGTGAAACTTAAAGATTTGCGAAATATAATCGATTCTCCCTTTAGCCAAAGGCGATAGAGTGGGTCAACAAATGTCAGTGTTCCCTTGTTGTTATCCAATATGTCGCGTTTTGTAAGGGCGAGCTTGTTCTTTGTGATAGTGTTTGGATTGCCAAGGGAATATCTGCGCTTTACTTCAGCTGACGTGAGTTTGGTCTCACCATTGCTGATGGCTTTCAGCATCTCGATTTGGCTTAGGGAAAGATTCTCCGTGTCATTCTGGAACATTGGGGTATTGATGTTCAGCGTCTGCTTTAATCCTCTGTTGAATGATTCTTCATTCACTTCACCTTCTGTATAACTCCATATAAAATAACAAAGTTGCTGGAGATACCAAGAATGACACTCCACGATGTCGCATATTCGGGAAGCATACTCTGTGGAACATTCTTTGCCTGTCTTCTCAAAAGACGAGGTGATGAAGGGAATCCAGTCTTCCTTAGCTATTTTATTCATGAAGATGACTTGGCCAAAACGATAAAACGGACTATTGGAATTGTTAAATATTTCGAGCATCATTGTCCTCTTGCTTCCATAAAAGCAATAAGACACATGCTCTTGCTGTTGCCATGCTGAACATGATAATATAATTGTATGTTGCCAAATCTGGTGCAAATATACAAAAAGTTACCCAAAGGTAAATTACCTAAAGGTAACTATTATATATTATTAACTGGAATATTCTCCTGCGTAACTACTCAGTTCACACAAACAAGTCGTCCATTGTGACTGTGGATTGGAAGACACCACTGTGCATACCGTATGTCAGACCATAGGTGGTGACGAGTGTCATCTGCACGTTCTTGCTTATTTGTCCACGAAACACCATTTTAACACTTTCGTGGACAAATAAGAGCATGTATTGCCCTACCATCTCCACCTCATTCCCACCTCGATGTCGCATGCCGACGAGGCATTGATCTGCTGTAGGCCCGACCCTATGGAGGAGCGGTCGAAATAGTTGGTTACGCCTGCCTTGGCAGTGAATTGGAGGGCGGGAACAGGAGTAAATGTTGCAGCAAGGGAATAGCGTATGCCATGACCGTAATAGGCGGGAAAGGAGAAGG
>CALZMK010000437.1 GCA_945788545.1 uncultured Prevotella sp. | reverse complement strand
CACACAATATGCTTGGCCTCACCTTGTCCTGCCAGTAGTCATAGTGGGTGAGTCGGCGCAATGATGCCTCAATACCTCCCAAAACAACTGGTACGTCGGGATATAACTCCTTGAGGATATGGGTATATACAATGGTGGGGTATTCCGGTCGGCAATCGTGGCGACCGTCTGGGCTATATGCATCCTCCGATCTCAGACGTCGTGCCGCTGTGTATTTGTTTACCATGGAGTCCATGCAGCCTGGAGCCACACCGAAGAACAGTCGCGGGCGTCCGAGTTTCCGGAAATCGCGATAGTCCCCGTGCCAGTCAGGTTGCGGAACAATAGCCACCCTATACCCCGCAGCCTCCAGCGTGCGTCCTATGACAGCAGCTCCGAACGAGGGGTGATCGACATAGGCATCAGCAGAGAAGAGGATGATGTCCAGTTGGTCCCATCCCCTCATCTCCACCTCCTTTTTTGTCGTTGGCAGGAAATCAGACAGTCTGTATTCCATCATTCCGCTTTCTGCTGCTTCCAGTTAATGAACAGGATAATGAGCTGTTGCAGACCGAACGATTTCATGTTGGCGTGATAAATCACGTCAAGGCAGAGGTCGAGCAAGTCGTTGTCGCGACCAGTTTCAGATTCGAGCAGTGAACGGACGTTTAGTTTCAGTTTGTCCAACACTTGCTCATCCACAAATCCGTGACTGTCGATAAGGTCGCGGAAGAGTTGATACTTCTCTATAGTCTCAAGATGTTTTTCGGTGATGTCGATACTTCGGCTTCCCGATTGATTTGATTGAATCTTATACATTGTATGTTGAATGTTTAATGTTGAAAATCGAATTCTTAATTGACTTTTTGGGTTGCTTGCGGCGAGCGGTCTTACACGAGGTAAGACCCTACAGCGGATGTTATCGCAAAGCAATTCTTCATTCCAAAATTCTCATTCCTAATTGCTTAAAAGGAATCTTGCCAACGCCCTCATCACCACGCCCTGCTTCTTCTCGCCCTTGATACATTCGAATGGGAATCCCATGGTGATGGCTCGGTAGTCGTTGCCTTTGTATGCCACGCAAGCAGCATTGCCATTGCCATAGAGCATAGTGGCGAATGCAGGAGCCAGAGGGGCGAGGATATCGGTGCGTGTGGCTGCATAGTGCTGATCATTGAGTTGGTGATAGAACTGCATCGACGTACCGAGTCCTGAGATAGCGTCGTTTTGTCCGTCGTAAGTGCCTGCGAGATGACATCTCAGCACATTGTTGATAAACAGGCGCGACTCGTTGTCGCGGTTGTCGGCAAGCATGTCCGATGCCACGTATGCCCCGCTCACGAGTAGCGATCCTCCTCTTCTTGTGAATGTCTCAAGAGCGTTGCGCAGTGATGGTGTCATCACCTCATATTTTATGAGGCTGTAACCGTCGTTTCTTTCAAGTCCGAAGATGACATCTGCCATCTGGCATTTGTCGAGATTGGCAATGCCGGCAGTGAGAGCATCGTCAGAACAACTCTCTATATTATATATTCCTGCGGTATGTAATGCACGTGCATGAGTGGCTACATAGTTGAAGTCGTTGCCGGCGATAAACTGTCCCATGAGCGACTCGTCTGAGTATCCAAGTCCTCCCGGTCCCTCCTTACCGGCAGTAAAAGGGTCGGAATCAATCTGCCTGCCCAAGAATCCAGCGGTCATACCGTAGCTCACTCCCGGATCGGCATCCATATCAAATCTCCATCCGTTATCATCCATCTTCACAGCCGGCGATGCAAGTCGGTTGAAGGCATTCACTATCATAACAGTAGCCTTGGCTCCGGGAACATAAGCAGCCGACAATACCTCAGTCGGAAAACTCCTTCCACCCTTGTTCACGGCTGCCACACGGAACGAATACAGCACTCCCGGTTCCAGTTTTATCTTGGTCTTCGTTCCCTGCACCAATGTGCCGTTGTCGAAGTCGGCACTTCCCGTACTTGTATATACTACATACCCAGTGGGGTTGGCCGATGGTTCGTTGGGATCTTTCACCTCGCGCCATGTAAGTGTCGCCTCACCATCGTCGTCGATGTTTACGGCAAAATGACTTGGTGCAAGGGGAGTGACTGCATAGTCGTTGTCATGCATGTCGGATATGAAACGTAATATGGTCTTGTATATCGACCTTGCCATGGCAAACTTAAAGTTTGGGTCGTGACCATAGCGCATGTCGTTGAAGTTTTGGTGGGACATCATTTCGAGAATGGCACTGGGCACAGCCGGCACACGTGATTCCGAATAATTGCGGTCGTATAGTTCCCTTCTGTTCCACTTGCCGAATTTCTTGGCAAGGTCGGCAGGAATCTCGTCGAGCAATCTCTGTGCGAAGTTCTTTGATGCCTGTCGCGAGATGCCCGCATCCAGTAGCCCGTTGTTGAAGTCGGTTGTGCATATCGTCAGTGTACCGACAATAGAGTCGCATGGTCCGTATCCTGCATCACTATGCACTCCCAATGACAGTTCGATGGGCACTCCAAGTCCCTTTTGATTGGGCATATAACACGAACCGCCTCCAACATAGTTTGACATAAACGAGCGCG
>CALZMK010000436.1 GCA_945788545.1 uncultured Prevotella sp. | reverse complement strand
TTTTATATACTCCCTCGGAGCCATTCCATATACAGCCTTGAATGCCACTGAGAATGAGCTGGCATTGTTATAGCCCACGGCATACATCACGTCGTTGACGTTCTGATGACCATCATCGAAGAGTCGTGCAGCCTGCTTCATCCTTATATTGCGCAGGAAGTTATGTGGCGACTGGTTGGTTAGTGTCTTCATCTTGCGATAGAAGTGCACTCGGCTCAGTCCCACCTCCTTGGCAATAGCGTCGATGCTAAGGTCGGCATTGTTCATATTGGCATTAATCACCTTCATCACCTTCTCCATCAGTTTGTCGTCGGCAGTCTGCATATCAAGGTTTTCGACGTTCTTTTCCTGGGATTCCATACCCTCCATCTTGTTGCGCATCATGTTTCTCGATGCCACCAGATTGAGCAGAGTGCGCTTGAGGATGTCAAGATTGAATGGTTTCACGATATATGCGTCGGCACCTGTTTCCAGTCCCTCCAACTTTTCTTCGTCGCTTGATTTTGCCGTCAGCAGCACCACTGGAATCATGTTTGTGCGGATATTGTTCTTCAGTTTGGCACACAAAGTGTTACCATCCATAATAGGCATCATGATGTCGCTAATCACGATGTCAGGCATATCCTTAAGTATGCCGGTAAGTGCATCCTGACCATTGCCGTATGTAGATATCTTGAATGACGATTTCAGTTCTTGGGCAAGGTATTGCTGGATTTCAATGTCGTCTTCCACGATGACGAGCATTGGTTTTGTCCTCTTTGAGGTGTTTTGCGCATTATTATTAGCACTTAGTTCCTGCTCTTCCTTCTCGAAGTTGTATGATTCCTTCAGAATTTCCTCAACAGGTTTCTCTTGTTCCTCTTTATTCTCGTTCACAATGGCAATTTCGTCGGGCATAAGATGATTATTGCCCAATGGGATAGTTACAGTGAATGTGGCACCAGGCCCATCCTCATTATTCTTGGCGGTGATAGTGCCATGGTGCAGCAATACGAGCGAGTTGGTGAGGTCGAGACCGATACCTGTGCCTAAATGGCGGTTGTTGGTGTAAGTCTCGCTTTGGTAGAATCGCTCGAATATCTTGCTGATTTTGTCCTTTGGTATGCCCTCTCCAGTGTCGCGCACGGCAATGCTTACATTATTGTCGTCATGGCTCACAGTGATACTCACCTCACCATCGGTAGGAGTGTATTTGAAGGCATTCGACAATAGGTTTACGAGCACCTTGTCAAAGTTTGTCAGGTCAATCCACACTGGCAGTTTTTCATCCTCATGGATAAACTTGAACTTAATTTTCTTGGCTTTGGCCTGATACTCAAACATATAGCATATGTCATTGACAAAACCGATGAGGTCGGTCTCGCGCATTCTCATCTTCATCATACCCTTCTCAATCTTCCTCAAGTCCATAATCTGACTTACGAGATGCACGATACGGTCGGCATTGCGCTTTATTGTCATATATGCGCCAGTGCGTTGTGGGTCATGATCCTCTTTTATGAGTGACATCAGCGGAGCCATAATAAGCGTCATAGGAGTGCGTATCTCGTGACTTATATTCATGAAGAATTTTATCTTCGCCTCGTTCATTTCCTCAGCGTGGATATGTGCTTGCATCTTGAGCCTGTCTTGCTCCTTGCGCTTGCGATCTTTCACATACAGGTATATACCATATATCACCAAGGCGATATATAGCAGATAGGCAAGAGTCGTTCGGTACCAAGGCGCATGAATATTTATGTTGAACTCCTTAATCTCGGATTCCATATTGTTCTTTATGGCCTTGATGCGGAATTTATACTTTCCAGGGGGCAGATGGCTGAAGTTGATTTCGTTCTGTCCGGTGGGCAGTGTTTTCCATTCCTCACCATTGATACTGTAGGAGTAGGCAATATGCTCCGGAGCATCGTATGTGAGTGTTGACAACTGAATGGAGAATGTGTTGTCGTCGGGAGCCAGTTCAAACTTATTGCTCATCATCACCGAAGTGTCAGTGACGGTGTATGAACCTGATTTCGAACCAGTGGAAACAGGAATGCCATTTACTACAAGGTTGGTCAGTTGCACCTTTGCCTGCCATTTCGCCATTTTGATATCTCGTGGCTTAAACCATGTGATACCTCCAACACCGCCAAACAACAGCGAACCGTCGCCACCGAGCGATGATGCTCTGTCGCTGAATTCGTTGCTCTGCAATCCGTCATCAACGTAGAAGCAGTATTTCACCTTTCCTGTCTTTTCTTCCATCAGACAGAGTCCATGGTCGGTACCTACCCAGAGATTATTGTCTTTGTCCATGATGATGGATGCAATACCCATGTCTGGCAGACCGTCGTTTTCGGTGAAAACCCTGATTTCACCGTTAGCCAATGTCCTTTTGGCGAGTCCTTTGTCGTTAGAACCATACCACAGGTATTTCCCGCTTGTCTCTGTCACCGAACGAATATTTGTTCCGTAGTGTTTCACGTTTTCTCCGAAAGTGGTAACCCATGAGTCGCGACCGATGTCAAGGCAACATAGTCCCATCGTAGTAGCCACATAAAGGCGTTGCTGGTCTTTCGA
>CALZMK010000435.1 GCA_945788545.1 uncultured Prevotella sp. | reverse complement strand
TACGTTCACGTCCTGTCCCTCGCTCTGATAGAGTCCTGAGAGTGTAGTCTTGTTGGCTATCACGTCTCTTTTGGTAAAGTTATCCGTGTCGGAATATCCTCCCCACACCTCCACGCCCTTAGGCACAATGATGGAGTAAGTCCTCGGATTCTCCTCCGTAGCGTTAGACTCCGTAGAGCGTCGGGGCATATAGTCGAACTTGGCGAGCTTGACAATCACCCGCTTGCTTTGATTGCTTAGTTTATATCTGCCCGCTGCATCGAGTACTTTCTGCAGTTTCTGCCAACAAGCGGCATTCTGTGGATTTGCGGCAGAAGCATTGCCCGCACCATTTTGTGTGACATAATACACCGCCTTGTCCGTGCTTGTCACATCGGGCGTAATGCTATACGCACCATTGAACTCGTATGCACCCATATCAATGGTACAGTCTTGGATACGGTCATTATACTCAGCATCGTAAGAAGGAATACCCAATGACGTAGCAGTTCCAAACTCATATTCCGTACCTTTGTTTACAGCAGGGGAAGAGCCAGTCAGGTGGTAGTCTGTTGATGACACGAAGTTGGGTAATGCATAGGTGTTGTTACGGCTTTCATATGAGGGATATGAATCATTCTTCATGTATTCGCACTCCCTTGCCACACCATCTTCAACATATCCCACATTACTATAATAAATATTAATCTTTTCTTTTGCAGCCGTAAATCCATCATTGTTATTCGAATCCGGGTTACCAGTTTTACTAAGGCTCAACACTTGTTCATATTTGAATTGGTCTGCCTTGCCATCAGTGCGCAAACCACTGGTTTCGTTATAGTATATTATGCTGTTGTATATATCAGCATCAGAAAACAAATATGCTCCTGAACACAATACATTGGTACAAGGAGTTCTGTAATCTGTGATAGCTTTATTATAAACAATAGTATTATTATAGAACGAACCATTCTTTAAACATATTCCAGCACCGACCGAAACACTATGATAAGAAGGGTTATCCCACAATTTTGCCGATAATGTGTTATTTGATATTAAGGTATTATACATTTTTGCTGTATATGTTGAAGTACCATTATACGGGTAATTCAACATCAAACAACCTCCGCCCAAAGCGAAAACTCCTAAATTATTATTATAAACCAATACTTTATTATCAGAAATAACACAATTGCGAATTTCTCCACCATAGTTTATAACTCCTGCGGCAGATGCCATTCGGGCATTCGGACCATTTCCCGAAATAAGATTACTTGAATATCCGTAGATTTGATTATCAATTATTTGACAATTCTCCAATATACCATTTCCACGCAGATAAACACCTGCACCACTCGCCTGACTCAATTTCTCAAAATCAATGTCCTCAAAATTGCCATTAACTGTTTGCTTCAAGGCAGAGTTTAAATAGCCATAACGAATAACAAAACCGTCGCATGTGGTTTTTGTGGCAAAATTGGAAGCCTGAACCAATACACGACCTAAATTTGATATTCCAGCTGATTTATTAACGGAAGGCTCAATATCCAACTTTGACGTTGTGGCCTGCAACATTGTAGGATATGTTGTAGGATTTCTTTCATCATCTCCTGGATTGCCATAATTAGGGAAACCTCCATACATATTTACTCGCTCAATTAGCTCGTATGCATAAGGTTGATTCAACAATTTCACATCTTTTCCTGGAAGTATGAACGTAACCTTATTTCCGTCACTCCCGTTATCACCATAATTCCATATTCCGATGCCATCAGTTCTGTAGTTCATTGCATACTTATTTGTATCTCCAAATCGGATAATCTGAGTGTAGGCACCATCTGTATCTAAATAAAAATGCAGGGCTTCACTTTCAGAACCGCCTTGAGCTCCAGTATAAAAGCGTCCACTATTTGTTTCAACAGGATCTAATTTTGTCACATAACGCCCACTTTTGCTTAACATAACAAAGTCATCCTTCGAGCCAATAAATTTCCATAGAAATTCATTTCCATTATCTGGACTTGCTGTTGCGAGCTTTTTATTGTCTCCAGCATCTTTAATTGCAGAAGTATCATAACGAATAAATATATTATACCAATATTCTTCACTATCGTTAGAAAAACGAGGTTTATTATTATCACTCGGCACATTGGTGTATTCCCCCTGCGCCACCCATACATTAATGACTTTATTTGCATCATTTGTAACTGCCGTCTTGGCTACATCAAGGGCATGGGAAACCGTCTTGAAAGCCTTGCCCCACGACAATCCATCATTACCGTCGCTGCCATCTTCGCCTCTTACATAATATGTATTGCCATCATTTTGGGGCAACTCCGTATTCTCCACCGCACCAATATCAGCGGCACCGCCGTAGTCTCTTGTATTTCCTGCCATATCTGTGCCAGATTCTGAGGCTGACGTGGCGGCATTGACCATAGGATTCATATTGCCGGGCATGAAGTTGGTGACACCGCCATAGACGGTGACGTCACCCTCCTCGTTGATACCCACATTGCGGGTGGGATTAACAAACTTGGGATATGTGGTTGAGAGTGTGCCAGACGTGGGAGATATATAAGTCA
>CALZMK010000434.1 GCA_945788545.1 uncultured Prevotella sp. | reverse complement strand
GTGCCTTGGGCTCGACCGAGTTTGAGCATCGACTGCACGTTCTTGCCGAAGAAAGGAGCCTCGATAGCCATCTCGTCGGGCAGATAGGAGTCGATGATACCAGTGACGCGCTCGAAGATGTGACCCAGCTTAAGATAGGGGTCGGGGAATTTCCTGAGGTCGATGACACCCATGGATATCATTTCCGCCTTGTTGCCCATCACTTTTATGAGTCCATATCCCATGATATTTGTACCAGGGTCTATACCGAGAATTATCTTTTCCATATACCTTTGCGTGTTATTGTTGCCGGAAGACTCTCATTGCCGTATCTGTCGATTGCCGTTACTGCATAATGCACGTCGAAGAGATTGCTCTCCAGTGGCAGGATGATTTCGTTGTCCTGTTTGCGCACTGCAATCAGATTTTCGGGATTTGAGGTATCTACGGGCAAGTCGTATGACATATATATATTAAATAGGTGGGAGTCGGTGTCTGCCGACTGCCATGTGAGTCGAGTGTTATTGTTGGTGAACATTAGGTTGGCGGGAGCTGCTGGTGGCGTGTTGTCCTGCCATGTCATTGGTGGTATGAGGGCAGGGTAGCGGTTGAGTTCGTTGCATACGAAGTCATATACCCCTTGCACGTTGTCGAGCAGGAACTTGCAGCGGAAGAAGGCATGCCCCAATCCCTCCGAACGAAGGAAATACAGTTGGCGCCTCACCATGTCTATCTTCCAATTGCCCTCGCGGGGCGAGAGAAAATATATACCTAAGCCCGAGGATATAGTCCTGCCGTGGGCATTCTCGTTCCAGTCGGCTGCAAAGGGGAAAAAATGGTTGTCCTTGTAGTACATCATCGGATAGAGCTGGTCCATAAGTCCGTCGCGCAACCATCCCTGGGCATCTTGAGCCACGGTGGTATATGCGTTCCATCCGTTGCTGCGGTATCGTGTGAGGTCGTCGTATTTTCCTAAGGGCGAGCAACTTACCTTCACCCACGGTTTGTTTTTCTTCACCCTCGCATTCACAGTCCTCACTATCCTCGTGATATTCTCCCGGCAAACAGGCAATGATGACTTCTTCAATTTCTCCTGTTCGGGATAGCGTATGTAGTCGAGGTGTATGCCGTCGATGTCGTAGTTGCGCGTGATTTCATCACATATATCTGCGATATAGGTGGCAGTCTTTGGGTTCTCGGGTCGCATATATCCGTCTTCGCCAATGCGCTTAATCAGTCCGCGATGCTTGGCATTAAGCTTTCGGCAACCCAATTTATTCCATTTGCCCACGGGTATTGCCACTACCCATGCGTGCAGTTCCATGCCGCGGCGGTGACATTCGTCGATGGCAAAGGCGAGAGGGTCATATCCTGGTGACTTGCCCGGGAATCCCGACATACATCCGTCCCATGGTTCGATGGCCGAGGGATAGATGGTTGTGGCCCTTACCCTCGTCTGCAGCAGTACGGTGTTGATGTTGGCTTTCTGCAATTTGTCGAGTATGTCGGTGAGCTCCTTTTGCTGCTTTTTTGCCGAAGCAGCCGACTGGGAATAGGAGTGCGGCCAGTCGAGTCCGCCGATGGTAGTGAGCCATACCGCCCTCACTTCGTATTTGGGGTGACTAATGTCCTGCGCCAAAGCCGAAAAGGTGCAAAATATGGTCAATAATGGTATTAATATGTTGCAAATTCTCATTTTTTTCTTAATTTTGTGTGCAAAGTTATGATTTTTTTTTCATATATCAAATATAATTGTTACTTTTGCACGAAAAATAGCTTAATTATAGATTTAAATCGGTAATGATAACATTTATTTTGAGCCTTTTGGCCCTTATCTTGGGCTATTTCCTGTATGGAAAGTTTGTCGAGAGGGTGTTTGGACCTGACGACCGCGAGACTCCGGCAGTAGCGAAAGCTGACGGTGTTGATTTCATGGTGCTTCCTAACTGGAAGATATTCATGATTCAGTTTCTTAATATTGCCGGCACTGGTCCTATCTTCGGTGCCATCATGGGCGCTAAGTTCGGTCCGTCGGCATATCTGTGGATAGTGCTTGGATGTATCTTCGCCGGAGCCACCCACGACTATCTCAGCGGTATGATTTCGATGCGCAATGGTGGAGTTGGATTGCCCGAGGTTATCGGTGACACCCTTGGCGACAAGGCCCGCAAGTTGATGCTTGTCTTCTCCGTTGTGCTCTTGACGATGGTGGGAGCGGTGTTCGTATATAGTCCTGCAGAAATCCTCGACAGCATGGCAGGCACAACCACCATGTGGATTATCATTATCTTTGCATATTATTTTATTGCCACGATGTTGCCAGTGGATAAGGTTATTGGTCGCATCTATCCCATCTTTGCCTTCTCGCTGCTCTTTATGGCAGCTGCATTGATGGTGGTGCTCTTCGCCAAGTGGCCTGATATTCCCGAGTTGTGGGACGGATTAGGCAACAAGGCCTTGACGGTCGATCCATCATGGTCGAGCCAACTCTTCCCATGCCTTTTCATCACCATCGCATGTGGAGCCATCAGCGGTTTTCATGCCACACAGAGTCCGCTTATGGGTCGCTGTATAAAGAGCGAGCGCATGGGACG
>CALZMK010000433.1 GCA_945788545.1 uncultured Prevotella sp. | reverse complement strand
AGTGTCGCATTACTACACCCCTGCCGGCCGTTGCATTCAGAAACCCTATACCAAGGGCGAAGCCAAGGATTATGCCATGGATGTGATGAACCGACTCAAGCATGGCGAACTGACGAGTGCCGACAGTATTCACTTTGCCGACTCGCTCAAGTGCTACACTCTGCGTGAGCACCGCACAGTGTATGGCGGCGGTGGCATTATGCCCGATTATTTCGTGCCGCTCGACACTCTCGCCTATACCAAGTTCCACCGCGAACTCTCGGCTAAGAGTTATATCATCAATGCCAACCTCAAATATGTGGATGCCAACCGCAAGGCTCTCAAGAAGCAATGGACATCATTCGAGGATTTCCGCCGCGACTTCGTATTCCCCCGCGAGGTGATTGACAAGATGATTGCCGATGCCGCCAAGGACAAGGTGGTGCCCAAGGACGACGCCGAGCTGCAGAAGTCCATCCCCAAGCTCTCGATGCAGCTCAAGGCTCTCGTGGCCCGCGACCTCTGGGACATGAGCGAATATTTCGCTATTATCAACGAGGACAGCGAGATAGTGCGCAAAGCGGTGGAGGTGATTAAGAATTAAAGAATTAAAGAATTAAAAAATTAAAGTTGGGCTACGCACAGTTTATTTAGGCACGGAAATTATCAATGCGGAGCCAAGCCGTGTCTTTGAAAAAGCCGTGTCAATCCGTGCCAAAAATAAAAATCTGTGGTCAAAAAAAACTCTGTAGATCAGATATGAGGAATTTGCGATTATCAATATTATTAATAATCATAGGCTCCACCCTCGGCACGATGGCCCAAGAGGTGGAGCCTCTGATTAAGGCGCAGTGGGGACAGGATTATCCCTACAACTTGATGTGCGCCCCATTGAAAAACGACACCACCGGCACAAAGCATGTGCTGGCGGGATGCGCCCCTATAGCCATGTCGCAGACAATGCGCCATTTCCGCTCGCCTGCATCATCACCCCTTCTCGGCAATCACTATGAATACGACTGGATGTTCGCCCAACACACCGACTCCATCACCGACGACGAGCGACTCGCCGTGGCTCAACTCGTAAGGGATTGCGGACGTGCCGCGGGCACTAAATACACGCAAACCTCGGCATCCACCAAACTCAACAGTGTCATCACCGCCCTCAAACAATATTTCGGATATAACAAGAATATGCATATCCTTGACCGAAAGTTCTTCACCGGTCTTGAGGGGCGCAAGGTGTGGATGAACACTATAAAGCGCGAACTGGCTGCTGGTCGCCCTGTCATCATGCGAGCCGAGCGAAGCAAAACCTATGCCCACGTATTCATCGTGGATGGATGCACCGACTCCACACTGCATTGCAACTTCGGATGGTATGGCAAGAGCAATGCCTATTACGACCCCGACACTCTCCACGGATTCCGCACCAACCAAAGGATGATAATAGGAGTGAGTCCGAAGACCATCGAGAGTAATGTGCGCAAGATACACCTTGTGAAACCCGGAACGCTGAGGTCGAAACTGATTGAGAATGACTGGCGCTCGGTGTATAGTCTGCAGGTGTCGGGCACCCTCGGCAGTGATGATTTCTCTGTTCTGCGCCAACTCTGTGGCGGCGGCACAAATGGTGAGCGCAACGGCAATGTGTGCATTCTCGACCTCACGCGCACCACGGCATTGTTCATACCCGCAAAAGCCTTTTATGCCTGCGAAAATCTCACCTACGTCACTCTCCCCTACAGTGTCAAGCAGATAGGTCGTCAGGCATTTGCCAATTGTCAGAAGCTCAATGGGGTGCATATATATAATAATGTGGACGAGATAGGGCAGAGCGCTTTCTCGGGATGTTTCAATCTCTTTGATGTCGCCCTGCCCTCGTCTCTGTTAACTGTCGGTGCCAACGCCTTCAACAGTTGCACGTCGCTGCTCTCCGTCGCTCTGCCCCGCTCGGTCAAGACCATCGACAGCGGTGCCTTCGCCAACTGCTCCAAGCTTGCCTTCCTCTCGATGTCCAAATCCACCCGCCTTCTTGGCAACGGCATCATCAAGGGGTGCAAGACGCGCAAGATTCAGCGTTACTGACCAATGCTTGATAATATCGGTGGGCTGCATCTCGTCCTCGCTGAAGGTGATGAGGATTTTCTTGCGTGCCTTCACCGCCTTTGACAGTCGGTTGATGAGTCGGGCGAGATGGTTGCGCCCCCGATACACTGCCCCGGGTATGAGGTGGTCGCCCACCACCACTGCCTGTTCTTTCCAAGCCGATTTGAATGAATGTCCGGCAATGAACATTCTCTCGTTTCCCGATTCGTCTTTGAAGTAGAGAATATATTTCTCGCCTTTTTTTCTCAGCCAGGCCTCGTATGTGCCTGCCTCCACCTTGTTGTCGTGGTATTCCACGGTGTAGGGGATGGCCATTTTGCCATTTACAATCAGTTGGCCTTCGGTGTATAGGTCATTGTCGCCCCAACGTTTTATTTCTATCTTCATTTTTTCAATATTTCCATTTTTCAATATTTCCATTTCTCATCCTCCAAGCATCAGAAAAGTCCTTGCATCCCTCGGGCAACTTGTGCTGATGGAGGGTGA
>CALZMK010000432.1 GCA_945788545.1 uncultured Prevotella sp. | reverse complement strand
AAATTAAAAGATTAAAGAATTGAGAAGATTAAAGAATGGCATTTCATTCCTAATTTTAAAAAAAAAAGTATGACTAAGGAGAACAAAACGAGGCTTATTAAGTTTCTATGGAATCTTGCCTCAGCAATATTGGCAGCGGTCGGGACCGCACTTGGCGTGAGCTGCGCAGTGGCGTGATGTATTAATTTATTATCTTCTGTGAAATGTTGTTCCGGTGTGCGTCGCGGTATTGCTGCGGTGTGGCACCGGAATATTTTTTGAATGTCTTGTTGAAATAGGAGCAGTCGTAATAGCCTAATTTCATAGCTACGTTCTTGATGGTATCATCATTAGTTATGAGAAGGAGTTCGGCTGCTTCCATTTTCTTTTTTGTGATATAGGCATTGGGGGTGTCGCCCGTCTGCTTCTTGAAGGTGCGGATGAAGTGGTCTTTTGACATACAAGCTATTTCGGCTAAGGTCTCCACATCGATATTCTCGCTCAGATTGCTACGGATATGAGCCAACACCATTCTTATCCTGTCGTCGTGGGTGTCCGTCTTGGGAGTTGCCCTCTTTAGGAATCTCGACAGGAGGATGAAGATGATGCCGCGCGACTCCACCTTGTCGTGGAAGGGGCGGCGAAGGTTCATGTCGATGTTGCTCATTAGTGTCTTGTGGTTGTCATAGATCTGAGGATTTGACATGGGCAGTTTGAGGAACGGGTTGATGTATGTGAGCCGCTTTACCAATTCGATGTCGTAGTCAGTGGCATCCACCTCTACGGGGAAGTCCCAATTGTCGAGCAGACTTTCTTCCTCATGGCTGTTCTCATATATATGAATATAATAATGAGAGAAAAGAGAGTCGCAAATATAGCTGTGGGTGGTGAATGCAGGGATGTAATAGAGATGTCCCGGGGTGAGGTCGTATATGCCCGAGGGCAGAGAAATTTGCGCCCTGCCTTCCACCACGAGGTATAGGCGTGCGAATGGACTTCGCACGTTTTTCCAGTTCCAGTCGCCGTCATGTCGGGCGAATCCCACATTCAGTGTATATATGTGGAGCTTGTCGATTGAGTAATTCATGCTGCAAAGATAATAATTAAGGGCGATATTACACTATAAAATATCGTTTTTTTACCATATTTCATCTGATTTTATTCATTATTCACAATAACTTGTCGATATTATCCAATAAAATGTCTTTTTTCTCTTATGGGTGATTGTTGTGTTCTTCATACTTTTGCACTGTAATTATCTGAAGATTAAAAACTTTATATATGCAATTTAATCAAATTGGAAAGACGGGGATGAAAGTATCCAACCTCGGGTTTGGAGCCTCGTCGTTGGGTGGAGTATTCCACGGAATACGTGAGGATGAGGCTATCCAGGCTGTGCATACGGCTGTGGATGGCGGTATTAACTTTATTGATGTGTCGCCGTATTACGGGCATCTCAAGGCTGAAATGGTGTTGGGCAAGGCGCTCAAGGACATCAAGCGCGACAGATATGTGCTCTCCACCAAGGTGGGGCGATATGGCAAGGACGGAGTGAACTATTGGGACTACTCGGCCAAGCGTGCCAAGGAGAGCGTGTATGAGAGTATGGAGCGACTGAATGTGGATTTCATCGACCTTATCAATGTGCACGACGTGGAGTTTGCCGACCTGCAGCAGGTGGTGGATGAGACACTGCCCGCTCTCGTGGAACTGCGCAAGGAGGGGGTGGTTGGTCATGTGGGTATCACCGACCTGCAACCCGAAAACCTCAAGTGGGTGATTGAGCACAGTGAGGAGGGTACGGTGGAGAGCATTCTCAACTTCTGCCACTATTGTCTGAACGACAATCTGCTGACTGAGTATTTCGACTTCTTCGAGAGCCGCGGTATTGGTGTCATCAATGCATCGCCATTCTCCATGGGATTGCTCTCGATGCGTGGAGCGCCCGACTGGCATCCTGCAACAGGGGCTCTTCGTGAGGCATGCAGCAAGGCAGCAAGATATTGTGATGAACAGGGTTATCCTATCGACAAGCTCGCTATACAATATTCCACATCATGCAATGACCATATCGCCACGACGCTCTTCAGCAGTGCCAATCCCAAGAACGTGCTGAAGAACATCGAGTATGTGAATGAGCCGATCGACATGCAACTCGTGGAGAAGGTGAAGGAGATTATTGGCGACCAAATGGGAGTGAGATGGAAGAATAGTTGATTTTTAGGCACGGATTGACACGGCTTTTTATAAAAGACACGGCGGCTGCGCAATATTTAGGGCTTTATTTCTCTTTAAGCTATTCTATGGTATAGACACGGCTCATTGCCGCAGAAAAGCTAACCAAGCCGTGAACTTGCGTAAGCAAGCCGTAATCACGAAGTGCTGTGGATGAACAATTAATGCGGAGCCAAAGCCGTGTCTTTGAAAAAGCTGTGGATTTCCGTGCCTAATAAAAAAAATAAAGAATATGATAATAGATGCACATTCGCATTTGTGGCTGCGACAAGACACGATGGTCGATGGCCAGGTGATAAGAACATTGGGAAATAACGGGTCGAGGTCGCTGTTCTTTGGTGAGGAGCGACAGATGTTGCCGCCGTTTA
>CALZMK010000431.1 GCA_945788545.1 uncultured Prevotella sp. | reverse complement strand
CCATCATGCCATATACGATACGGTCGAAAAGCAGCTTCAGCGTGCCGGGGATATTTCCCCAATAACATGGTGCAGCAATCACTATCGCATCCGAATCCTTAATCAACTGCAAGACACGCTGCGAATCGTCATCGGGCAGTACGCAGAAGTCCTTAGCCCGACATTGCATGCATGCCATACAAGGCTGTACATTCAGCTTCTGCACCTCAACAATGTCCACCTCCGCACCTTGCGCCTTGGCCTCGTCACTCATCTCAGCCACCATCTGCGCGATGTTGCCCCTCTTACGAGGACTTGCATTGAGAATCAGTATTTTCTTTGTTTCCATCATAAACACTTATTTCATCTATTTTGCGTTAATTCGGCTGCAAAAAAAAGTACAGCTTTCGTGGCAAATCACCAAATATCTGGGACAGAAAGCACGGAAATGTGACGAATGGCGCATGATGTCTATGAATTGTACTTTATGGTTAAATAGTCGTAATTCGTACAAAAAAACGAGAAAAAGTCGTTTTATTGTTCAATTTATTACTATATTTGCACCAAAATTGATATTTGCTTGCATGATGAAAACACTAAAAGATATTGGCACAGTGCCTTTCGACTTAAGCGTGTTACAGTCATTCTACCCCGACTGCAAACACATCACCGACAAGGCGATAAGACTTGAAACAGAAGGCACAATAGTGCGTCTGAAGAAAGGACTGTATGTAGCGAATACGGATGACGGCACACTGTCGCACGAACTATTGGCCAACCATCTGTATGGCCCATCATATGTCTCCATGAGTTGGGCTTTGTCGTGGTATGGACTTATTCCCGAAAGGGTATATCTCATCCAGTCGATGACAACCAAACACTCGCGCAAGTTTAGCAATTCCATCGGAACATTCCACTATCAGAATTGCCCTGACGACTATTTCCCAATAGGCATAACAACCCAAGGCAAGGACAAGATTCATTATCTAATAGCCTCACCCGAGAAAGCCCTTTGCGATTACATCTGTTATCACAAGGTGACGCTCCGCTTTATGAAGGAGGTAGGAACATTCTTAGAGGAAGACCTGAGATTTGACACTGACATAATCCCGGATCTGAACCTTGACATAATCCGCAAATGCGCCGAAACAGGAAGAAAGTCAAATACATTATTAACACTTCTAAAATTTCTGAAATATGACAGACATATTTGAATCTATGCTTTCAGCATATCCGACAAGCACTCCACAAGAACGCCGAAACGCAACATACGAGGTGATGCAACAGATTGTGTTGTGCGGACTACAGCGTGGTGGTTTCTTCAAGGAAGCAGCCTTCTATGGTGGCACTTGTCTGAGGATATTCCACAGATTGAAACGGTTTTCAGAAGACATGGACTTTTCCCTTCTCAAGAAGAACCCCGATTTCAATCTTGAGACATATTTCCCCGCCATAATCGAGGAATGTAAGATGCTGGGACGTGAAGTGGCAATAACCAAGAAGGACAAACGCAACTTCGGAAAGGTTGAATCGGCATTTCTATGATATGGTGAAGCAAGACGTCTTGCCATATCTAAGGGACGAATCTGAACTGGATATTTGGTCGAACGACTATTTCCTGCAATTAGCCGACATGATTGTTTTTCAAGAATAAAATGAGATAATAGCTTAGCAACACGCCAAGCATGAACATCACATAACCGTTGAGGACTATAGGAACGGCAAACCTGCGCTCGTTGGCATAAAGAGCCGGCGAGACGAAACGGAAGAGTTGGTAGAGGGTGTAGGGCGAAGCACAGAGCACTCCCGCACAAAGGGCAGTCTTCATGTGGATGACAAACTGCTCGGCGAGTCCTGTGTTAATCAGTTGGATGACAGGATTGTCGGGAGCATCGCCCCCAAACAATCCACTTAACCTCGCAAGAAGGCGATAGGTGATGAAGTCGGGATTGCGCGGAGCGAGCACTACGGCAAAGAGCTCATCCTTGAACAGGACTTCCTGCATGCCTATTCCGCCGATAAACAATGTTGTCATATTATTATCTGTTTTTATTATTCTGAATCATTAGTGTCCCGTTAAAATAGGGACACTAATGTATCCTTATATAAAATAACTTTTCTTGAGCGCATAAAGCGAAGTGCGGAGTATTTTTCAGCCAACATAAGGAGCTCACTCTCGAAGGCAGTCGAACTGACTCCCGACGTGCAGTCGAACAACAAGCAGGCGATGCAGCGTCTTAAGGACACGTATTCCGACCTTGCCCATCTCTACAGATTCCATCGCCTGCTCCTCGATGCCATCGCCGAGAATGGATTCACCGCATCCACTTATCTCAAGGAGAAGCAACACTCATTGGTGATTGCCATCGACGGCGAACAAACACCAAGTCGCAAAAAGAAGGAACGTGCGCTTAAAGAGAAAAAACCGAGAGAGAAAAAGCCGAAAGAGAAAAAGCCAAAGGAAGAGAAGGAAAAGACCTACGTGACAAGCTATAAGCTCTTCACATCCGGAATGTCAATCGCCGACATAGCCGCAGCCCGCAGCCTCACCGTCTCCAGCATCTTCAGTCATCTCGCCAAATATGTCGAGACCGGTCAGATACAGCTCAAAGACAT
>CALZMK010000430.1 GCA_945788545.1 uncultured Prevotella sp. | reverse complement strand
CACTCTCACCGCCACTACCAACGAGGTGGTGCAACTTGGCACGCCACAAGCCATAGCAGCCGAAAACAATGGTATCATCACCATCGTATGGCCTGCTGTGGAGAATGCCGAGTATTATTATGTGTATGTGGATGTCGAGGAGTCGCAAGTAGGCAATACCGAATACGCAGAAGTCACCAATACCACCTATTATGAGCTGAGCAATCTGCAACCGGGCGAGCATACCGTTTATGTCTTCGCCATGACCGACGATGAGAACTACTCATTATCAGAGGGTTTCAAACTCACATTCATCAAGGCAAAGAATGAACTCTGGCGCACCGAGGCAAGCTACTATTCTGAGACTATCGACGCCACATTCCCCGTGCAGGTTGTGGCTTACGAAGATGGATCATACGCTATTGAGGGAGTCTATGGCTCAAATGAAACAATAGATTTCTATATTGATAATGAGAGCGTAATCGGCGGCTATCCTGAGGTGGTATTCACCAATGCATATAAGATGAACGCCCCATATTACTATTTCCATGCTGGCGACTACACCGTCTGCATCTACTACCAGCAAGGCCTGGGCTACAGCGGTTGGGCAAACGGCAACTTCCTCAATGGCGAGGTATGGTTCTACGTCTATCTCTACGACAAGGAAGGCAACTACCTTGGCTGCGGCTACGACGACGTGTCATGGGACAACGCATTAACTATAGATGACATCGCTGGCGACTACACTGAGGTGACAAACTGCTTCGACTACAGCATCAACGACTATGTCTATGACCAGGAAAGCGACGTGAAGATCGAGAAGATTGACGACACCACCATCTCTATCTACAACTTCTATGGATGGGAGGACACCTTCACCGCCAAAGTTGACATAGAGGCCCGCACCGTCACTGTGGATATTAAGACCGACTGGGCTGGCTACTATTCGTTCTGCAAGTTTGACGAACCAAAAACTCCAGTAGTCGGTACTATTAATGATGATGGAACCATATCATTCTCAAACTGGACCGCTTACTATCAGCCATACGATTATTCGTATATCTATAATGGAGCAACCAGCGTACTGACTAAGAAATAGCTTTAACAGCGTAAGGGGCTTTGTTCTTTACGTTCAAAGCCCATGATATCACAAGGTGCAGCCTCGGCAATCGGGACTGCACCTTATTATATATTAATACAACATACCGAACAACCATAGCGGGATTCGTGCGCCACGCCCTATTTCGGTATCGTCAACTGCAAGATAACTATCGGGTATATCCTTTATTTGAGTGAATGTCTTGCCCTTGCCTCCTACTTCAAACAAATATCTGCCCTCAACAAGGAAGTCACCTGCCTTTGGATAGCTCAGCTCATGTGCCTGCGACAACTGATTCATAAAGAAAGTTTCCCTCACACTTCCGATGTCAGCACGTGGAGAAAGGGCATACATCAAAGTAGGATTGTTTATATATATTTTGTCGGGACGCGACAATTGGTTGATGCTTTTTGTCTTGCTACCGAGAAGCAGAAGTAGTCCGCCACGCTCCAATGCCCTAAGCATCTTCAGCCCGTTGTTGCGGTCGGTTTCAAGTTCGCGGTATAACTGCGACATGTTGGGCAACTGGGGTACACATTCCGAAAGAACCATCAGCATTTTCTTCGTCTTGCGTATTGTGGTCACTGTCACATCGTCAATCTGAGGATAGTCGCTCTCAATCACTTGGTTCACCGTTGCCAACAATCGTGACTCAAACCCTTGTCTTACTGACTTATAGAACGGATAATATCCTTCGCGCAAATATTTGTTGAAACATCCAAGCACATTCGTTTTCGAACAGATTTCCATAGCGATTTCCACATGATTGCCGATTAACTGCTCCAATGTCAGACTCTCGTGTTTAACTACGCCTTCATACTCCAAGTACTCCCTGAACGACATTCCTCTCATCTCATACATCACTTGCCTGCGCGAGAGGTCACCCTCATGGGCTTCAATTTCAAGCATCGACGATCCTGTATATACGATGTACATCCCCGGGTAATTATCCGACAGATTCTTCAACATTGTCTGCCATTTCGGTTCGTAATGTATTTCATCTATGAAGATGTGCGTCCCGCCATGGTTATAATGATAATCCACAAGGTCAAGAATGCTATTGTCAGCAAACCATATATTATCTAGCGAGACATACAATACCTTTTCAAGGTCTTGCCCCAGGAAACTCTGTTTGATATGTTGCAGCAACAGGGTAGTCTTGCCGCATCCACGAGGCCCCTTTATCCCAATAAGTTTGTCCTCCCAGTCTATCTCATAGAATAGATACCTATGAAATTCAGTTGGGGTAGCCGCCAGTCTTCTGTTGAAAACCCTTGTAATTTCTTCAATCCTTGATTCATTCATATTCAACTGCTATTAGATATTACGTGGGCAAAGATACGAATAATGTTTGGAAACACCAAATATTATCGTAATTTAGTGTTTGCAAACATTAATTATTATATAAATTTAATGTTTGGAAACATTAACATGGCTTTCTGCCAAGCGAACCAACAAAAAAAAGAGAGCGTATCATCACGATGCACTCTCTTTTAAAATTAAACTATAAAAAGTTAGTTTAT
>CALZMK010000429.1 GCA_945788545.1 uncultured Prevotella sp. | reverse complement strand
TCTGCCGTAGATCACGCGTTGGGGTATCGACATGAGATATTCGGGAGTGACGCCCTGGATGAGATACGAACCGTTCCGCTTGCCTATCGCCACATTGCTGTAGTCCTCGAAGTTGATACCCGATACATAGCTTATCTTGTCGGCAAACTGTCGTCGTATGGCGTCGATGTCCGAGTTGCGTAGATACCATATCCTGTCTCTCGACATACCCTTATAATTCATCGTTGTGGGTTGAGGCTCAATCTCGATATTGTTGCCCGACATACTCACCGAACGCCCCACGAATCCCTGTTCGATGCCCTTGTTGACACTGAGCAGCACCACCATCATGAACATTCCCCAGAACACGCCAAAGCCAGTGAGCATCGAGCGTGTCTTCTGTCGCATTATGTTCTGTAGTATATCTCTCATAGCCAATAATTATTTAGTGAACACCAATGCCTCTACAATATTCATCTTCCCGGCTTGGCGTGCAGGTATATATCCCGCAATCACACCCGCGAGGATGATGATGCCGGTGATTGCCAATGTAGTGTAGAACGGTACGTTGGGATTGACGAACACCATGGTTCCGTCGCCGGCAGCCATCTCGGCAATGTCGCCAAGAGCCTTCAGGCATCCCAATCCGCATATCATTCCCACCATTCCCGAGAGGAATGATATTATCAACGCCTCGATGGTCACCAACAGGAAGATGTATGACTTGTGGCAGCCCAAGGCTCTCATCACGCCAAACTCCCTCGTGCGCTCCC
Source organism: uncultured Prevotella sp. (assembly GCA_945788545.1). The sequence goes on along the minus strand of CALZMK010000429.1, from coordinate 1,853 downwards.
TCACGGTGATGAGCATGATGTTCGACACTCCAACCACACCGCCAAGCAATGTGGCGAAGCCCACAACCCAAACAAACGACTGTACGGAATTCAGTGTGTCCATCGTCACAAGATATTCGTCGTACATATTGAATATCAAGAGTGCACTCGGGTCGCGTGGTGAGAAATTCCGGGCGTTGGCGAGTATATGTTTTAGTGCGGAAGTGAACATGGCGTTCTCTTCGCAGTCCTTCAGTTTCTTCATTTTCAGCCATATTGCCGTCAGTCGGTTATTGTGCACAAACAGTTGGGTGACGGTTGTGATAGGTGCGAACACGTCGTTCTGTGCCACATATTGCTTGGTGGGCTTATACACTCCCACGATGGTGAATGGTCGGTCGGCCAATTTCACCGTCATGCCTATTGCATCCTCCGCTCTCGATGTCTTGAGTAGGGCTTTCACGGTAGTCAGTGAAATAACGCACACACTGCGTGCCATGTTCATGTCGAGGGCGTCAATAGTGCGTCCTGCTACAATCCTTGCGTCCATAGATTCCATGAATTTCGTTGAAGTGCCATTCACGGTGCGCATCACGTGTTCCCTTCCGCACGTTATCTCCACGTCGCGCATGGCCTTGACGGGTATGGCGTGCTCCACGTATTTGCTGAGTTTGTCTCCCAATAGGGCGGCATCCTTCTCCTCAATCCATATCTTCCTGTCCTTGCCGTAGCCGTTCCAGGGTAGGGAAGTGGTTCCTGGGGTAACCTTCACTGTGGCGTTGACATTCGACCCGTATATCCGTTCCATACCGTTGACGAGTCCCCTTCCGGCTCCTATCAGCAGTATGAGGATGAATATTCCCCATGCTATTGCAAAGCCGGTGAGTCGGATGCGTCCTTTGTTCATTCGCATCGACAGGAAGACGTCAGCCATCAGTTCACTTCTCATTTGTCCTTTATCTCCTTTTATCTCCCTTTATCTCCCAAGTATAAAGCGAGTATCTGCCTGCTCATATTGAGTTTCATCCTCGTCTGCTCGGCCTGCAGCCTTGCCTCATGCAGTCGTGAGTCGGCCTCGATGAGTTCGAGCCAAGTGGCGAGTCCACCCTCATATCTTGTCTTTTGGTATTCGTAAGCCTGTTCGCGTTGTTCGCTCAATGTCTGCAACTTAGCCAGTCGTCCGTCGTATTGCGATATTGCGAGTTGCAGTTTGGCGATTTCGTCGCTCAGGTTTTTCTTCTCCTCGTCGATGGCGAGTTGTGTGTCCCTCACGGCGAGTGTGGCCTGTCGTATCTTTCCCCTAGTGGCATAGGCGTTGAAGATGGGGATCGACATCTTCAGTGCAATCATCTCGTTGTGGTTTTTCCAGAACTTCTTGTAATCCTCAAGCGACTCGCCGCTCTTCAGTGCCGAGTAGCCGAAGATACCCAATGAGCCAGTGAGCGACAGTTTGGGATAAAGTTCACTCTTGGCCTCCTTGAGTCGGTATTTGTCAGCCTCCATCTGCATGTTGAGTTGTCGTATGGCGGCATTGCCGTTCACGTCGTTCGAGCCGCATGCCACAGTGTTGCTTTCTGCGATGTCGGCAATGTCAAAGTGGGCAGTGTCGTTGAGCATGATGGTTTGCGCCAATGCCAGTCGTGCCGTGGCTATATGGTTCAATGCCTCAAGACAGTTGTATTCAGCCTCGGTAAGCGAACTGTTGGCCTCGGTCAATTCGCCCTCGCTTCTGCTGCCTCCATCTACGAGAGTCCTCACCATCTCCACCCGTTCAGCGGCAAGATCGCGTTCGGTCTCCACTATGCGGTATTGGCTCTTGGCATATAGCAGTTGCAGATATTCCATGGCAATCTTCAGTCTGATGTCTTTCTCTG
>CALZMK010000428.1 GCA_945788545.1 uncultured Prevotella sp. | reverse complement strand
GGGTGCAAAGGTACAAAAAAAATCTTCAAGAGCGCTTAGAAAGTGAGAAAAGATACAAAAAAAGTGCATTTTATTTTGAAATATCGGTGATTTGCAGTAACTTTGCACCCCGAAAGAAGAATCATTTAAATAATTATATTTAAGACTATGGCAAAAAAAGCATTACTGATGATCCTCGATGGATGGGGAATCGGAAAGCATGGAAAGGGTGACGTTATCTATAATACGCCAACTCCTTACCTCGACTATCTTACAGCTGTTAGTGCCCACTCGCAGCTTGAGGCTTCCGGCGAAAACGTCGGTCTGCCTGACGGACAGATGGGTAACTCTGAGGTGGGTCACCTCAACATCGGTGCAGGACGCATCGTTTATCAGGACCTCGTGAAGATCAACCGTGCCTGCAAAGACGGTTCTATCTTGAAGAACGAGCAGGTGGTGAACGCTTATTCATACGCACAGAAGACAGGCAAGAAGGTTCACTTGATGGGTTTGGCTTCTGACGGTGGCGTGCACTCTTCACTCGAGCATTTCTTCAAGTTTATCGAGATAAGCAAGGAGTATGGACTGAAGAATACATACGTGCACTGCTTTATGGATGGTCGCGACACCGACCCGAAGAGTGGTGTGGGATTCATCCAGCAGCTCACTGACGTTTGCGCCAAGAACGACGCTAACATCGCAAGTATCATCGGACGTTTCTATGCCATGGACCGCGACAAGCGCTGGAACCGCGTGAAGGAGGCTTATGACCTGCTCGTAGAGGGTAAGGGTAAGCAGGCTGACGACATGGTGAAGGCTATGGAGGAAAGCTATGCCGAGGGAGTTACCGACGAGTTTGTCAAGGCTATCAACAACTCATCTGTTGACGGTACAATCCAGGAGGGTGATGTGGTTATCTTCATGAACTTCCGCAACGACCGTGCCAAGGAACTCACACAGGTGCTCACACAGCAGGATATGCCCGAGGAGGGAATGAAGACTATTCCCGGACTCCAGTATTACTGCATGACTCCGTACGACGCTTCATTCCAGGGAGTGAACATCATCTTCCCCAAGGAGAACGTTACAAATACTCTGGGCGAGTATATCAGTTCGAAGGGACTCAAGCAGCTCCACACTGCCGAGACGGAGAAGTATGCCCACGTTACATTCTTCTTCAACGGTGGTCGCGAGGCTCCGTATGAGAATGAGGACCGTATCCTCGTGCCCTCTCCGAAGGTTGCAACATACGACCTGAAGCCCGAGATGTCGGCATACGAGGTGAAGGAGAAGCTCGTGGGTGCAATCAACACACAGGAGTATGACTTCATCGTGGTGAACTTCGCCAATGGCGACATGGTGGGACACACTGGTGTATATAATGCTATCGCCAAGGCTGTATGGGCAGTTGACAACTGCGTGAAGGACGTTATCGAGGCTGCCAAGGCCAACGACTACGAGGCTATCATCATTGCTGACCACGGAAATGCTGACAATGCAGTCAACGAGGACGATTCTCCAAATACAGCTCACTCGCTTAACCCAGTGCCGTTCATCTATGTCACCAACAACAACTCGGCTACAGTGAAGAACGGTCGCCTTGCCGACGTGGCTCCCTCTATCCTGCACATCATGGGATTGGAGCAGCCTGCCGACATGACCGGTGAGAATCTTATTGTGGATTAATCCTGAATAAAGATAAAGAATTAGGGGAACACCAATTGGCGTTCCCCTTTTTTTTATTTCTCCTTGTATATCACGTTGTTGGCTCCGCTGGTTATCTGCATAGCCTCGGGGTGATCCTTTATAAACGTGTCGATATGTCGCATTCGCTTGTCCTCGAGAATTTCATCAACGGCAATGAGGATACCAGTTTCCTCGACATCTCCGAAACCGTCGTTGATGGCAGTGCCGAAGAGTTTCATCGTGGGGCTCAAACCCATATAGGCGTTGACAAGTGGCGGAATGTTATATCCAAGCTTGCGTATCTCGCGGTTGAGAATCTTGTAGTCCTCCTTGAATGATTCCTCGCAGAATAGAACTTCGAGCTCTTTGGGGTCGGTCTCTATCTTCAAGGGATTCATTGGTAGGATAAGATTATCCTTGTCCTCGAAGTGCTTCTTAAGGAAATAAAGTATCATGTCGCGTCCCTTACGGATGTAAGAGGGATACATGGTCATCTTGCCAAAGAAATACTTAACATCGGGCTGGATGACAGTAAGAGCTCCAAGTCCGTCCCACAGATTGTCAAGGGCAAAGAGAGACTTCGACGGATTTTTCTGGGTGTTCTGGTATTCGAGGGTCACAAAACTGCGACCGAGTTCGATGGTCCAAGGCATATAATCCTTCATAAACCGCTCGGAGAAATGGAACATGTGACTTGTGGCAAGAATGGGTTGACCGTTCTTGTCGATGTCGATGTCCTTGCCAAGGATATACCTATAGCCACCAATAATCTCCTCGGCTTCGGGATTCCACACGATAAGCTGCTTGTAGCAGTTGTCCATAGTGTCGAATTCATCGAGGTCGAGAGCCTTGCCCGTTCCACCTCCGGCTTCACGGAATACTATCTCCCTAAGTCGTCCAATCTCATTAAGGGTGTTGGGCGCATTGTGAGCGTCGATAAC
>CALZMK010000427.1 GCA_945788545.1 uncultured Prevotella sp. | reverse complement strand
GAGAAGGATCAGCTGGAACGCTATCTTCTCAATATTTTGCAAGAAAACGAGAGGCATTTGGGCATAAGCTCTGACTCCAAAGACCCGAATGTACGATTGAAAAACCTGATTTTCAGTGCATACGAGAAGACTGGGAAAAAGGTGGTCATCCTTATTGACGAGTATGATGCTCCTCTGCTTGATGTAGTGCATGAAAAGGAAATGTTGCCTGTTCTACGCAATGTTATGCGCAATTTCTATTCTCCCCTGAAAGACTGCGACCCATATCTGCACTTTGTTTTCCTCACCGGCATCACCAAGTTCTCCCAACTCAGTATCTTCAGCGAGCTTAACAACCTGAAGAACATCTCCATGCGCACCGACTATGCAGGAGTGTGCGGCATAACCGAGGAGGAGATGCTGACATGTATGTCGGACTATATCGACGACTTCGCCGAGGCTCAGCAGATAACCCGTGAAAGAGCAATCGAGGGACTAAAACAACAGTATGACGGCTATCATTTCACGTGGCCATCGCCAGATATTTACAATCCTTTCAGCCTCCTTAACGCCTTTCAAGATCACGACTACACCAACTATTGGTTTGGTTCTGGCACACCCACATATCTCATAGAGATGTTGCGTAAGTTCAATGTCGTGCCATCAAAAATTGGCAGTGGAAATGTGCAGGCAAAATCCTTCGACGCTCCCACCGAGAACATGAGGAACATTATCCCCTTGCTCTATCAGAGCGGCTATATCACGATAAAGGGATACAATCCAGTGTCAAAAAACTACAAACTCGACATCCCCAATAGTGAGATTCAGGCAGGACTGATGGAAAGTCTTCTGCCCGATTACGTGCATGAATATGCCGACGAGGGCAGCTCTATGGTAGGCGACATGTATGCAGCTCTCTATGAAGACGACCTCGATGAGATGTTCCGCCTCCTGCAGGCTTATCTCCTCACCGTGCCTTATTGCGACAATGCCAACTCCGAGGGACATTACCAACAACTACTCTACGTAATCTTCTCGATCTTCGGCAGATACGTGGATGTGGAGGTTCATACTCCCACAGGGCGTGTGGATATTGTAATGAAGGCCACTAAGGCCTTGTATCTCTTCGAGCTAAAGCTCAATATGTCAGCCCAGGCAGCTATAAAGCAGATAGACCTCAAGGACTACTCATCGAAGTTTGCCCAATCAGGGCTGCCCATAGTAAAGGTGGGCATCAATTTCGACCCCGAGCGCCGCACTATAAGCGATTGGAAAGTAGTGACTTCCGAATGAATTAATTCTGTGAAAAGATGATATAAAATTAGGGGCGACCTCGCATCACTGCGCTGCCGCCCCTTCGCTGTTTATTGATAGTAATTAGTACGGAAAATATAGTTAAAATCTTATGAATCCGATTATTCTACATAACATGCCGAGGTGAACATCTCATACCATGAGCCGTCGCATACAAGGAATGCACACACAGGTTGGGTGCCATCGCCGCAATTTGGCATTGAGAACGATTCCGTATAAACTGTATTGGCTGTAGTTGTCATCACGGCATCCACACTGATGGTAGAACCATTTCTTGATACAGTCAATTCAACTGTCGCCCCGTCCATATCACTGAGGAATGTGTCCCAATTGTAATTGCTTGACAATGTGAATCCGGCATCGGGATTGTCCATCGTATTGCCTGTAGGCCACCATGCATAATTGTCAGCACGGAGTACAAAGTATTCCAAATAGCCATTTCCCTGACGTTCCACGTCATTGCTCAATGCAATCACCCAGTTATTCCAGTTGTTACCCTTAGAAGAGTGGTTGACAAACTTCAACTTAAGTTTCTTGCCTGCGGGAATGGTATATGTATCAGAGAATGTTGTCCAGAAACCGGAAGAGAAGTCCTGCGCACCCACAATCTGTACATTATTCTCCTCTTCGTCTTCACCAGCCTCATCTTCATCGAGCGGTCCTACCCACTTGCCCCAATATGTCTTTTGGTTACTTGTAGTGTTATATTTACCATAACCGGCATACACTATAGTAGTCTTGCGTGGAGTAGCTTCCCAGTCAACCTCACGTGCGAGATACAACTTTGTATTATTTATAGTCAATACATTCTCTACAGGGTCGAAACTCCACTCATAGCCTTTGTTCCAACCATCAAGAACTTTATGATCAGCACCAAGAGTCATTGACACAGACTTCTGGATTTCACCATACGTATATTCAATAGATATGTGTTCCCACTTACCGATGAGTTCTTCCTCTGTGATAGGAGCCTGTGGCACAGCACCATAACGCTCAGGCATCACGATAGGCCAACCAGTATCGGTCCAACGAATGGCACGGATGCCACCGAGCATCACGGCATTGCTATAGGCATTATTATTGTAATTGGCAGGGAATCGCTGTTGGGAAGCATAATACCAGTTGCCATTGCCATCATCGAAAACAGCACAGTGACTGATACCCACCCAACCATGGTTGCCGCCAAGCTGATAGGGATGAGTGACTATCGGGAAGGCGTCGCCTCCCTTATTTGTGACATCCACACCATTCATGCTCTTATATGGGCCATAAATATTCTCAGAGCGCACCACACGAGTATTGTATGGAACATCAAGCGCAT
>CALZMK010000426.1 GCA_945788545.1 uncultured Prevotella sp. | reverse complement strand
ACACACGGTAAGCGAAACTGACAATAACACGGGACTGGCGACAGGTAATCAACACCCCTTGACCGGGTCAATGTCAACCTAAATAGTTAAACTACAAATTAAAAATAATAAATTAACTTGTCAACCTGTTTTATGAATAAGACGATAAGTAGTCAACCTAAATAGTTAAACTACAGGTCGATAACAGCATGTTTTTTCCTCACTTTTTGCTGAAATATCTATAAAAAGTGAGGGTGTTTAACGTTAAATGCTATCATACCCTCATACTGTCACCCCTAACCCTCACTTTTAATTTATTGATAATTAATGTATTAAGTGTAAGGGTGAGGGTATGAGGGTAAAAATAAAAAATTACTTGATAGGAGGTTAGGGATTTTAAATACTATCGTTAGAAATTTATTATGCCTATTTCGGCAGTTTCACTTTGAGTATAATGAAATAAAGTAAACCGGCTACCGTGAGGCATACAGGAAAGGCACTCCAAATGCCGACAAGACCGAAGCCGAACTGTATGCCCAACAGCCAACTTAGAGGAAGCGAAACCACAAAATAGGCAAAGAAGGCTGCATACATCAGCAGTCGCATTTCGCCTAATCCGCGTAGTGCGTTGGCAATCGAACATTGGAAGGCATCGCTAATCTGATAGAGAATGAGCGGAATGACGGTAACTGCCACTAATTCGCCCACGAGAGGGTCGTTGGAGAACAGCGCACCGATGCTGTCGCGATACAGATAAACGGGAATAGCCATCACTGCGGCTATGGCGATGATAATGAAGAATCCGCTCTTGGTGACATCCACTATGGCTCGCCAATCCTTCATTCCCGCAAAGTGGCTCACACGAATACTGATGGCAGTGGCAATACCGAGATAGATGTTATAGAAGAACATCGAGACGGTAATCATAATCTGATGGGCAGCAAGCGGTTTGGTGCCAATCCATCCCACGAAGATAGCCACAAGCGAGAATGCTCCGCACTCAATGGTGGCTTGTATTGCAGACGACCAACCGAGTTTGTTAATCTCAACGAATGTCTTTCTTGTCTTGGTGGGTTCAGCCTTCAATGCACCATTAAGGTAAACGGCATATTTCTTATCGATAAAGAAGATGAGGAAGAACAATACCACGATGACCACTCGCGCTATGGCGGTGGAAAGTCCTGCTCCTAACAATCCCAACTCGGGTATTCCTGCCTTGCCGTAGATGAGAAAGTAATTGCCGATGATATTCAGCAGATTGGAGAACACGAGCACATACATCGAAATCTTGGTCGATCCGATGGTGTCGAAGAACTGCTTCATCTGACAACCGATGATGGCAAAGGGGATGGAGAGGATGTTCACCAATAGATAGGGCCGCATGAGCGGCAGTAGTTCATCTGGTTGGCCGAAGAGGTGTAGAGAGAAATAGAACGCCACAGCGAGGGCAGTGAGCACAAGCATGAGGATGACATTTGCCCATAGGCACGAGCGCATCACCACGCCAGCCTCTTCCCTCTCGTTGCGGCCTATGAAGGGACCGGCTACGGGAGTGAGGGCGAAGTTGAAACCGATGGAGAAGAGGATGAAAAGCACGAAGATGCCATTTACGAAACTGGCAGCAGCCAATTCCGTCGTAGAGTGATGGCCTATCATGAGGGTGTCGGCGAAGTTGAGGACCAGATTGCCTATCTGGCCGATGACTATCGGGGTGCCGAGCTTTATTAGGGTTTTGTAGTGATGGGGCATATTTTTGTGGGACTCGCGGCTGACACCGCGAGCACGGGGGCTGTTATGTACTATTATTCTTTTTTATTTGCCGGTTACTATTTTTTTTATCTCGTTGAGCTTGTTGAGGGCTTCCACTGGGGTGAGGTTGTTGATGTCGAGACCGATGATCTCGTCGCGCACCTGACAGAGGACGGGGTCGTCCAATTGGAAGAAGCTGAGCTGCATGCCCTCGCGACTTTGGGCTATTGCTGCCGTAGGTTTGCCAGCACTGCCCACTCCTGCATTGTCGGACTCCAGTTCCTTGAGGATTACATTGGCACGACGGATGATACTCTTGGGCATACCAGATATTTCTGCCACATGAATACCGAAGGAGTGCTCCGAACCGCCGCGTGTCAGTTTGCGCAGGAAGATAACCTTACCGTCCATTTCCTTCACACTGACGTTGTAGTTTTTGATACGGCTGAAGTTCTTCTCCATCTCATTGAGTTCGTGATAATGAGTGGCGAAGAGAGTGCGCGCCTTGGCACGTGGGTTTTCGTGCAGATATTCCACAATGGCCCAGGCAATGGATATACCGTCGTAGGTGGATGTGCCTCGTCCGAGTTCGTCGAAGAGAACGAGCGACTTCGGAGATACATTATTCAGAATATTGGATGCCTCGGTCATCTCAACCATAAAGGTGGATTCACCAAGAGATATATTGTCGCTTGCACCCACACGGGTGAATATCTTATCCACAAGACCGATGCGTGCACTTTCAGCAGGAACGAACGACCCGATCTGAGCCATCAGTACGATGAGGGCTGTCTGTCGCAGGAGTGCCGACTTACCAGCCATGTTAGGACCGGTGATAATCATAATCTGCTGACTGTCGGAGTCGAGCATGATGTCATTGGGCACAT
>CALZMK010000425.1 GCA_945788545.1 uncultured Prevotella sp. | reverse complement strand
GTTGCAGATTGAACTGAAGTACTTTTTTTCTAAGTGCTTGCATATAGTCAAGATGCGCCTGCTCCTGTTGTGTCCGTACCACCTCCAGACGTGCCTGAGCCATCTTTACTCGTCCCCGGCTCACTCCCCAGTCAAAGACGGGAAGGGAGAATGTCAGTCCCACTATCTCGTTGTCCATGGGCTTGCGGTAGGCCTCCGTGAACTTGTCTGCCGTCTGGTTGAAACCAATCTCTCCGCTCAACGTCATTTGCAGACCTTTGTTCGACTTGGCCTGTGCAAGACTCTTCTCGGCTTCCAACATTTGTTGCTTCTGCTCCAGAGTGTGTGAAGAGTTTGCTATTGCCTTTTGGATAACCTCATCCACATTCAGAAGAATATCAGGAACTGTATAAGGAGGAACAAGTTCCGCATCATCATAGTCAGATACTCTCAGATATGAGAACAAGTTATACATCACATCATCAAGGTTCAGTTTATTCTTATTCACTGCCATCCTCGCATTCAAGAGTGACAACTCCAGTTGCAGAACTTCCCCTTTCGTCGTGGTACCGAGGTTCAGGCGTTTGCGGGCCATCTCGAGCAATGCCTCCCTGTCCTTCAGGGTGGCGACACTCTGCTTGTACTCCGACTGGGCGGACAGCACGCTGAAGAACAGGCTTGTCACACGGATAGTTACATCCTGCATGGACGAGGCATAGACCCTCTGTGCTATCTGGTATTCTATTGGTGCCGTCTTCTTTTCCCACTTCAGGGAGTTGAATGCCCTGAGCGGCTGGGTGTAACTGACCCGCAGCGGCTGTGTGTTGTAGGTCTTCCGGTCATAGTCGAACTGGTCCAGCCTGTAGAGGTAGGACTGGAGTGACACCGTACCTCCCGTAGCCGCAATCTGTTGCTCAACGGACAAGGTAAGGTTATTGTTCAGCGAGTTGTTGTTGACATACGCCACCTGCCCGTCCTCATAGTTGCGGACTGCCACCAGCGAATGGTCGAAGTTCATCAATCCGCCTCTCAGGTGCATGGAGGGCAGCAGCTCAGCCTTGAACGACCTGTATGTCCAGTAGCTCGCCATAAACGAGTACTTTGCCATCATTGCATCATACGAATTGCCCTGGGCAATCCTTATGGCATCGGCCAGTGTCAGCCGCTGTGCCGAAGCCATGCTGGCGGCACATATCCCACAGGCTATTATTACACCACGAATCATATTCATTGTATTATATCCGATATTAAGGTAATCAAATAAGGTTGCAACGGCTGCAAAAGTAAATTAAAATCAGAATACGTTTCATCTTTAATCACTTGAATTTACACAGTACTACAATAGAGGAATTATTGGAGGCTTTTGATAATGTCTCCAAAAATTTCTTGTCAACAGAAGGAGACGACTTGTATTTTTCGATGCTTTTCTTCATCGCTGACACAGAGGCATTATCTTTCACAAAACAAAAGTCATATTTCTTCCCTTCAAAAGGAACATACAACATGTTGCTTATCCCTGCCATAGATGTTAGAGTTGCCTTGTTGTAATGAATAGTTTTCATATTTGCTTTGTTGCAAATGTTCATGTCGCCTAAATTGGATGAATACAAAATATAATCCCTCGTTTCTATGACATTGTTGAATACATATACATACTTGTTTTTTGCGCACAATTGTGTTAATTCCACACAATTATATTGGTGGTCTTTCTTTTCCTGTGGAAAAGTAAATGATGTCATATCAACTTCTATCACTCCCGACACCTCTCCGTGATTCAATTTGTAAATATGACTATCAAATTTTCGGGTTAACAATATCTCCCCGTTTGATTTCAACATTCTTTTTCCCGAAGAACAATATGGAGCGAATTCCGCCTCCAGTGGCAACAATCCTTTCTTTTCTCCTGTTTTTTTATTTACTACCGTCAATGAATAATCTGATAATTTGTTGTTAACGTAAGTGCTTTTAGTTAAATATATATATTCTTTATCAACACTAATTTCATCAAAATACTCGTCAAGAGGTTCGCTCCCGATATATTTCCCATTTTTGTCCAGGCGTATAATAGCACTTGGATATACTAACATCAAAATCTGCTCTATATGTTCGTCATACACGACATCATTCAAATAGGTGTATTCTCCATGTCCTCTGCCAACGCGTTTTACCTCCTTCACATAGTTACCCGAGGAATCAAAAAACACTATTTTGTTCTCCTGCTCACAAAGAAAACAAAACATATCTCCAATTTCCAACACCTTGGAGGCACGTGAAAATAACGCATTTGTATTGGAGTCCAACAGCATAAAGTCCACCTTTGAGAGATAATCGACATCAAGAAATTCTGTCTTTACACAATCTACTCTCGTGAAGTCTGTTGCAAGAATCTTCTCGGCTGAACACGACACATAACATGAGATGACACATGCCAAAGCTAACAAATAAATAATTTTCTTCATAATCGTTCATTAGGTGTACCATGATAATTCGACATATCATGGTACAGAATTAATTAAAGTGGATTACTGATTAACAAACGCAAGTGGACACTTGTCATATTGGTACAACAAATGTAATTTCCTTTGTACAACTAACACAAGAATAATTTGAATATCGCACAAAGAGATTACATGAATT
>CALZMK010000424.1 GCA_945788545.1 uncultured Prevotella sp. | reverse complement strand
AATCTCAATTGCCCAATAGCATACAAAGAGGATGCTTTTTTCTCAATAGGTGGTAGCAACAAACTTCGAGAAGGTAAGGATGTGACTATTATTGCTTGCGGAACCATGGTCTCAATAGCATTGACTGTTGCCAAGAAACTTGCAGAGGAAGGCATAGAGGCTTCAGTTATAGATATGTATAGTATCAAGCCACTCGATAAACAGGCAATAATGGAGGCAAAAGACTGCCGACTTATAGTGACTCTTGAAGAGCATAGCAAGATGGGAGGTCTTGGGGCTGCTGTTGCTGAAGTGGTGTGCGAGCAAACAGGATTCCCACGTCTGTTGCGTCTTGGTATTGCCGACTTTTTTGACCTTGCGTGCGACTATGATGGTCTGCTTGTGCAGAACAGATTAACTGCTCCACAAATAGTAGAGGACATAATGATTGCCCTTAAATAATGTATGGAGCAAATACTCATTGAAACCAACAACCGTTTGTATTCGTTCTACAGGAGTGTTTATCCTCCTGTGGAATCGAATATGTACGTTTTCGTAGAAAATAACGAATGCATCATAATAGATACAAATATCTCTGATGAGGTTTTAAAAGTACTTTATGAAAGAGGAGTACGCAAAGTACACTTGCTTTTAACTCATGAGCATTATGATCATTCTCATGGAATATCTTGGTTGAAAGAACACTTTGATGTGACGCTATATTGTCATACAAAATGTTCGGAAGGTTTATCAACCAAGAAGAGAAGTACTCCCCGATTAGTTGCATTGGTTATTGCAGCCATGGACAAAGATTCAGGAGAAGATAATTTCACTAAATTCAAAGATGAATACACTGACTATTGTCATCAGGCGGATGTTGCATTCGATGATGAAATGACGGCCTTTATAGGAAATCATACTATCCACTGCATACACGCCCCTGGTCATTCCCCCGGGAGTGCAATATATGTAATGGATGAGAATCTCGTGTTTACTGGCGACTCGATGATTCAGAGCAATAAGGTAATCACCAGTTTCAGAGGTGGAAGCAAGGACGAGTTCTTTGAAGTCACTTTGCCTCTTTTACAGAGTTTCAATGACGACATGATAATCATGCCGGGACATGGGAAATGGTTCAAAAAGAAACAATTTAATTTCAATATATACAATGTTTGATATACTTAAGTTTAACGAAAGACAAGCAGTCATAACCGACCGCAATGAGGTCTTGACCTATGCCCAGTTGGCTGAGGAGGTCGAGAACTTTGCCGTTCACTATAAGGGTGGCTTGGTGTTCACGCTTTGTGAAAACCTTCTCGGCTCATTTGTGGGTTATGTGGCTTGCATGAACAAGCACATACCACAGGTGTTGCTCGATGGAAGCAAGGACTTGGAACTGGTGCAAAGGTTGATAGGAATCTATCAGCCGGAATATATCTGGACTCCGTCTGATAGGGTTCAAGAGGTTTCAGAAAGTTTCAAAGGTTTCAAAGTGGTTTATAAGTATGCTACATATTCATTGCTTGAAACAGGATTCACTACACAGACTATAAATCCCGAACTTCTGCTTTGTCTGACAACCTCGGGCAGTACTGGTTCTCCTAAATTGGTGCGCTTGTCTGAAAGAAACTTGCAGAGTAATGCTGAGTCGATTGCAGAATACTTGCATATCAATGAAAACGAGCGTCCGGTGACCTCTCTGCCGATGTACTACAGCTATGGTATGTCGGTAATCAATAGTCATCTTATCAAAGGTGCAACTATCCTGCTGACCGACAAGGCAGTGATGCAGAGAGAGTTTTGGTCGTTTATCAAGGAGCAGAAGGCAACTTCCATTGCTGGTGTTCCTTACACTTACGAGATGCTGAAGCGATTGCGTTTCTTCCGTATGGATTTGCCAGAATTGAAAACAATGATTCAGGCAGGTGGCAAACTGAATGCTGATTACGTGAAGGAGTATGTTGATTTTGCCGAACAGAACGGTAAGGAGTTTATCGTGATGTATGGACAAACGGAAGCTGCTCCTCGAATGAGTTACCTGCCGTTTGACAAGGCGGTAGAGAAAAACGCTTCCATCGGCATAGCCATTCCAGGAGGTGAGCTGTCTGTGGTGGATGCTGATGGAAAAGTGATAGAGGAGCCCGATGTAGATGGAGAACTGCTCTATAAGGGAGAAAACGTCTGCCTTGGTTATGCAGAGGTGCGCGAAGACCTTATGAAGGGTGACGAAAATCATGGAGTGTTGCATACTGGTGATATTGCGAGACACGATGCTGATGGATATTTCTATATAACAGGACGCATGAAACGTTTTGTGAAAGTGTGGGGCAACCGCACTAACCTCGATGCCACAGAACAACTTGTTAAAGCCATAACACCCAATTGCGCTTGCGCTGGAGTGGACGACCTTATTACGGTTTTCGTAACTGAAGAAGGATTAGAAGAGCAAATCAAGAACCTGCTTGTGGAGAAGACAGGATTTAATCCTCGTGCCTTCCAAGTGAAGAAGATTGATGCTATTCCAGTAAAGACCTCTGGAAAAATTGATTATCCAGCATTGCAAGCAATGCTTTAACGGGAACAGGAAAGATAAAGTTAAGAATTATGGATATAAACGAGATTTTGGAGATAGCACCTTATTCGCTATCGAA
>CALZMK010000423.1 GCA_945788545.1 uncultured Prevotella sp. | reverse complement strand
AGTCGGCAGGGATAAACTGCTTGCCGGGGTCGGCCCATGTGTCGGAGTAGTGGAAATCGAGCATAAACTGGAGTCCGGCATCCTTTATCTGTCGGCCAAACTTGGCGACGTAGGGAATATCCTGGCATACGCCTTCGCCCTTGCCTTGCTCGGGAGCCTTATGGGGATTGACAAAGAGTCGCACACGGGCTGCATTCCATCCGCTCTCCTTGAAAAAACTGAGGGCATCGACAGCATTGCCGTCGGCATCGCGGAAGACGGTTTTCTTCTCCTCATACTTAGGAAGCATACTTATGTCGGCTCCCAATAGTCTGCTTGGTTTGTCCTGTGCCACTGAGGGCAGACAGAACATAGATACTAATAATGTAATTATATATTTATTCATACTTATAGTTTTTATCGGCACAAAGATACACACTTTTTTTCAATTGACCAAGGATTTGTTGCGAAAACAATGATATTTGCTAAAATAGTATTAAAAAGCGGGGAACAGTTTCACAACCATTCCCCGCCGCAAACTTCAAACAACCAAAAAAAGAAATAGATTGTCTGCGTGTTTCTTCATATTATCTAATGAACAGCAGTTCACGATACTTCGGCAGTGTCCAGAGATCATCCTCGACGATAAGTTCGAGTTTGTCAATCTGGTAGCGGATCTCCTCCATCTTGGGAGCCACTGTGTCATGATAAGCGATGGCCTTGTCGTGCTCGCTCTCAATCTTGTTGGCCACCTTACGGGCGTTAACGAGTTCCTCTACGCCACGCTCGATAGTCTGAGTGCGCTCGGCGATTTCCTCAATGAGCTTCAAGTTGCGCCAAGAGAGTTTGTCGGCCTTGTCGGTAGGATAGATGCTGCGCATGTTCAGAACATTCTTCACGAGCATTGACTGATAGTGGGTGGCGATAGGAATGATATGGTTCATTGAGAGGTCGCCCATGACGCGTGCCTCAATCTGAATCTTCTTTGTGTATGTCTCCCACTTAACCTCGTTGCGGGCCTCAAGTTCCTTCTTTGACATGATACCGAGGCTCTCGAACATCTTGACACTTGAGTCATCGAGATAACGCTCGAAGATAACCGGGCAGCTCTTCTCGACATCCAAGCCACGCTTTGTAGCCTCCTCAACCCACTCGTCGCTATATCCATTGCCGTCGAAGCGGATGGGTTTGCAGGTCTTGATATCCTCACGGAGAACATCGACGATGGCCTTGGTCTTGTCCTTACCGGCGGCGATGGCAGCATCCACGCGAGTCTTGAAGTCAACGAGAGCCTCTGCCACAGCGGCATTCAGGGCAGTCATTGCCGAAGCACAGTTGGCCTCGGAACCAACGGCACGGAACTCGAAGCGGTTACCGGTGAAGGCAAACGGAGATGTACGGTTGCGGTCGGTGTTGTCGATGAGCAACTCGGGAATCTCGGGGATATCCATCTTCAATCCCTTCTTACCAGCCATTGCGAAGAGGTCGTCGGTGTCGGAAGCCTCGATATGGTCGAGCAGTTCGGTGAGCTGCTTGCCGAGGAACGACGAGATGATTGCGGGAGGAGCCTCGTTGGCACCCAGACGGTGGGCATTGGTGGCACTCATGATAGAAGCCTTGAGCAGACCGTTGTGACGATATACACCCATCAGAGTCTCGACGATGAAGGTGACGAAACGGAGGTTGTCCTCAGGAGTCTTACCAGGAGCATGGAGCAGAACGCCAGTGTCGGTAGAGAGACTCCAGTTGTTGTGCTTACCCGAACCGTTGATGCCAGCGAATGGTTTTTCGTGGAGAAGGGCACGGAATCCATGCTTGCGAGCCACCTTCTTCATCAGTGACATAAGGAGCATGTTGTGATCGACGGCGAGGTTGGTCTCCTCGAAGATAGGAGCAAGCTCAAACTGGTTGGGGGCAACCTCGTTGTGACGAGTCTTGCAAGGAATACCGAGTTCGAGGGCACGAATCTCAAGATCCTTCATGAAAGCCTGAACACGATCGGGGATAGTTCCGAAATAGTGGTCTTCCATCTGCTGGTTCTTGGCTGAGTCGTGACCCATCAGTGTGCGACCAGTGAGAAGGAGGTCGGGACGTGTAGAGTAGAGACCCTCGTCAACGAGGAAGTACTCCTGCTCCCATCCCAGGTTGCTCTGCACCTTCTTAACGTCGTCATAGAAATACTTGCACACATCGGTGGCAGCCACATTCACGGCGTGGAGAGTGCGAAGCAGAGGAGCCTTGTAGTCAAGGGCCTCACCTGTATAAGAGATGAAAATAGTTGGGATACAGAGAGTGTCGTCGATGATGAACACTGGCGATGTAGGATCCCAGGCAGAATAACCGCGGGCCTCGAAAGTGTTGCGGATACCACCAGAGGGGAACGAAGAAGCGTCGGGCTCCTGCTGAACGAGCAGTTTGCCGCTGAACTCCTCTACCATACCACCCTTGAAGTCGTGCTCGATGAATGAGTCGTGCTTCTCGGCTGTACCCTCGGTGAGGGGCTGGAACCAGTGAGTATAGTGGGTTACGCCATTCTCAACAGCCCACTGCTTGATACCGGCGGCAACAGCATCGGCTATCGAACGGTCGAGACGTGCTCCATTGTCGATTACGTCAACGAGCTTCTCATAAACATCCTTCGGGAGATACTTGT
>CALZMK010000422.1 GCA_945788545.1 uncultured Prevotella sp. | reverse complement strand
GGTTGGCACCGCTGCGCACGAAACTCTTGTATGTCTCTTCGAGGAGCTTCTTCTGCTCCTTGTCGAGCTTCTCCTCCGACTGGTGGTCATACACATACTTCACTCGCTTGAACAGGGCTGCGTTCATCGTGATGTCGTCGCTGTGCTGCGAGAGCAGTGGCGAAATCTCGCGGCTCACTGCCTGCATCTCGTCGCTTGTGCAGGCACTGTTCTGTCCGTAGAACACCGAAGCCACCTTGTTGAGCAGTTCGCCACTGCGGTCGAGGGCTGCGATGGTGTTCTCGAATGTGGCCGGTTTCTTGTTATTGACGATAGCGTCAATCTCCTTTTTGTGTTCCTCCATACCCTTGATGAAGGCAGGTTTGTAATGTTCCACCTTTATCTGCTCAAACGGCGGGATGCCGTAGGGCGTGGTGTACTTGCCGAGGAAGGGATTGCCTCCCTTAGCCATTGCGCTGCCGCATACGATGGCGGCGGCACATGTTGCGATGATTGTTTTTCTCATATATATTAAAATGTTTTTATAGAATTAGAATCTGTATCCGAAGAACGAGTTGACATACCACGATAGGGTGCGTGTCTTATTGCCTTCGAAGTTGGCGTTGTTCTGAGTGAGAGTGCCGTAGGCGGCAACGAAAAACCTTCCGATGTTGTATGTGGCAGCGAGTCGTAGGTCGATGTTCAGTTTCATATTACTGTTGCGCGACACGGTGCCCTCGGGTGTTATCTTCCACAGCTCGTAGTCCAAATCCTCATCACCATCCAAGAAACTGTCCTTCCAGTTGGAACCGTATCTCTCGGCCTTGATATGATTGACGAATGTGAAGGTGGGCATTGCCATCATGCTGATGAGCCAGTTGCGGTGGGGCACATAGTTGTAGGCATATCCCACGCCCAAGCTTGCCTGCCACTGCTTTATCTTGCCTACGTTGTTCATATAGAAGATGAGGTCGGCATTGGTATTGTCGGCATAATCAATAGATGATTGGAAATAGGTGGCACCAACGATAAACGAGCCAGCCGAGCGCAGTTGGTACATGGACTGGTCGTAGGCTGCCGAATAAGAGAAACGCTTGCCGTTGAACATGTAATATGCGTCGGCAGTGATTGTCTTCACGTTTATCGGCGATTCCAATTCCACCTCTGGATATTCCACCTCATGCCCTTCTTCGGTGTCAAAGCTGAACTTCACGCGAGGATTGCCGGTCTTGAAGTTGTGAAACCTTATGTTGGCTCCATATCGCCCGCCCATGGCTGTAAGGACAAGATAGAAACCCTTGTCGCCGGCAACCTGTTTGGAGAGTCCTACTCCATATCCGCGATAGCCCACCCATGCTCCCACAGCCGATGTCACGTCGGTGCGTATGCGTTGTTCGCATAGCACATCGCTTGTGATGCCCCAGGGGGCAAAAGGTGCGGCAGCCACGGAGGCGTTCATCTTCACATCGCTCTGGTTGAGCGCAAGCTTCGTCATCACCTGCCAAGGCAATTTTGGTGTGGCGATATATGTGGTGTCAATCCCGCTCACCGCCATGGTGTCGAGAAAGTTCATCACTTTCCGTGCAAATCCCATTATGCCCTTTTGCTTGGGAGGTGCATGCTGCTCCTGCGCACCGACGGTCAATGTAGCTACAGCAAAGATCGCAGTGATTCCGAATCTTATATATCTTTTATACAGAAACATACGTCTCTTATCTCCTTTTATCTTCTCTTATCTCCTTTTATCTCCTTCTCACTTATTGTTCGGTCATGATATATGAGTCCTTGAAACCGAGGAAATAGAGCACTCCGTCGAGACCGATGGTGTTGATGGATTGCTTGGCGTTGGCCTGCACGCGGGGCTTGGCATGGAAGGCAATTCCGAGTCCAGCCTCCGAGATCATTGGCAGGTCGTTGGCACCGTCGCCCACGGCGATAGTCTGTGCCAGGTTCACCTTTTCTACTTGGGCAATGAGTTTGAGCAGTTCGGCCTTGCGGTGTCCATCCACAATCTCGCCCAGATAGTTGCCTGTGAGTTTGCCGTTGTCGTCAATCTCCAGTTCGTTGGCATACATATAGTCGATGCCATACTTGCGCTGGAGGTATTCGCCGAAGAAGGTGAATCCTCCGCTGAGGATGGCAATCTTGTAGCCGTAGCGCTTGAGCACAGCCATCAGTCGGTCAACGCCCTCGGTGATGGGCAGTTTCTCGGCGATGTCCTGCATCACGCTCACGTCGAGACCCTTGAGCAGTGCCACTCTCTCCTTGAAACTCTCGCGGAAGTCGATTTCGCCTCGCATTGCCCTCTCGGTGATAGCCTTCACCTGGTCGCCCACTCCGGCTCGCATAGCCAGCTCGTCGATACACTCGGTCTGAATGAGCGTTGAGTCCATATCGAAGCAGATGAGTCGGCGCATACGGCGGAACATGTTGTCGCGCTGCAGAGAGAAGTCGAATTCCATCTCCGCCGAGAGTTGCATGAGTTGCGAGCGCATGTCGTTGATGTCAGTAGGAGTGCCACGCAGCGAGAACTCGATACATGCCCTGACGTTGCGCTCGGGGTGCTTGATGCTTTGGCGACCAGTGAGACGCAGGATGGAGTCGATGTTGAGTCCTTGGTCCTTGATGGTCGTGGCGGCAGCTGAAATCTGTCGCGCGT
>CALZMK010000421.1 GCA_945788545.1 uncultured Prevotella sp. | reverse complement strand
AATAGATGCAAGCAGCAAGAAAGTTGACAGCAGAGGTCTGGAAGAACTGGTCACTCCCACCTCCACCTTCTTTCTTGCCTTTCTGCAATGACTCCAAGAGCGTTTCGGCCGTCTCACTGGCAGCAGCAAGGTTACCAATGTATTTCTGCTGGATAGGATTGACACGTCGGGAATACTCCACATCGACGAAGTTGATGATGTTAAACTTACATCCATCAGGTAGGTTGCCTGCCTTCTGGTTGATTTTGTAGTGGTAGTAGAGCTTCTGCGCAAGGGTCGGAAACTTGTAGTCATACACCACCATGGCAAACCCTTTCCTGCTATGCTGACGGATGAATGGCTCGATGATGGAGAAGGTCTTACCAGAACCTGGCGTACCCACTACCCATGTGCCACGGAATGGATTGACGATGTTTACCCATCCCTTGCGGAACTTGCCCTTGTAGTAGTACCTCATGGGGATATTCACGCTGTACTTGTTCTCCTGCAGTTCCTGACATTGCACGAAGCTCTCGTTCTCAAAGTTGAAGCGGTCTTTCAGCAAACCTTCCTTTAGGAACTTGGAGATATTGTCAAGGGCCACATGAATACAGACTGTACCTAAGATAGAGGCTGCCATATAAAGCCAGATGTTCAGCGTGATGGTATAGAACCGTGTGTCCATCCGATGACCGAAGAGCCAAATGGACACTATAGTAACAAAGAGTCCGCCGACTAAAGGATATAAGACCTGTCTGCGAGCATCGAACTCCAGATGTTTCTTGTTGCGCGTACCAATGCAGGTGATACAGATAAGCAGTATGGTGGCTATCTTGCTCCAGACAAGGTTGCCGTCATGGTATATCATCCAGCGTTTGATACGTGTATGGATGTCTGTAACCAACCCACCAAGGAAGTCCAGCTGTTCTGGTTCCAAAGCATAGGCAAAGAACTCCATCAGCAGCGAGATATACACTACAGCCCTGAATATCTTATAAAATCCCTGTAACTCTTTGCTTTCTTCCATTTACTTTACGATAATGTTTCGTGATTGATAACAAAAGGATGAAGGATGCCGTTAAGACACCCTCCAGTCCTCTTTTTGAGTTTTATTCGTAACCTTCATAAGTTTCTTCTGTCTCAACTGTCCATGGAGTGATGGATGTTGAGATTACATGTAACTTATTACGGATAGGTTTCAGAGAATAGCTGTAGGAATGACCGGCTTCCCATTTGCCCTCGGTAAGGAATGTAAAATGTTCACCATTTTCAAGATCCAATGCCATGTCAGGCACAATCTGGGGTGGAACATAAAGCATGTATTCTATATGGTCGCTTTTAGCTTCGCCGAAGTAATAGGTGGTCACAGTCTCATCACTACATTCAACCTTTCCTGTTTTAATATTGAAGGTTCCACTATCATAGTAGTGCTCAAATGTGAGGATGCTGCTGGAAAGTTCATCGGCTGTAAAATCATTCTCGGGCGAGGGGTAGATTTTGATGATGACACGTGCCATCTGGTGAGTGAAGTTGAGTGTAAGGTCGGGTCTGGTATAAGAGCCTGTACCAGTAGCAAACAAAAAGTCGTTGACTTTCTGCTCACTCTGAACAGCAGACTCTGGCACCTGAAACTCAATCAGGTCATTGACAGGATTGGCATTATAGGGATAATAGGCATTGAACGTGTGAGTGTCGGTGCCCCTAAACCATACTGGGCTTGCACCTATAAACTGGTTGGTATTGCCGCTTCGCGTGAACTTCATGTTTTCCATCATCCCTGTCGAGGAGATACCAATCATGTCATTGGCTTCCCACTGGTTGTCCACGGCTCTCGTGGAAATTGCAGGACGCATCATCTCCAGGTTGGTGAACACCTGCAACTCTTTGGACGATGTGCTATCGGTCACAACCACCGAACCACCGCCACCAGGCAGATAGATTTCATTCACGATGTCTTGGTCACAGGACGTGAGGAGCATGGCTCCAAGTCCAAACATAAGAAAGAAATTCTTTTTCATTGCTTGTAATTTTTGATGTTAAACATTAAGATGAATTATTATATTACTATAGCTTAGTAATCAATTGTTTAGTGTGATAATTGGGCGTATCTTGTGTGGCTGTGTCTTGGGCGTTTCCTGTATTGAGCCACTTCCAAGAGAATAGAGCCATGCCTTGGCTGTTTCCTGCCCCTGTACCTCTGTCGATGTCCAATACCAGCAGAGGTCTGCGTCATCAGGTATCGGTGTCCCTCCACACTTTTCAATCAGCGGGTTGACAGACTTCTTGACACTAAAGAGCAGACGCATCTGTGCCACAGAGGGGATATAGGCACTCTGCCGGTATGCCCACATATCAATGACCATACTTGCAGCAGGTGAAGTGCCCGTGGAATACATGGCGTGGGTGTTGCTATTACCATCGTAGGCCATAAGGTCTGCGGATGTTTTATGTGTGATGCCGAGAGAGTCTGAATAGGCTAAGGTGGCAAAGTCGTCAAGATATACCGCATAGCCATTTCCTTCCACATCCTCGTTGTGGTTGACGTAGAAGACAACGGCAATAGGTGTCTTTTTTAACGAATCTACATCCTCATAGCGGACAATGGCACCGTCAGTGCAGACAATGTCACCTATCTTCATCGCTGTATCAGGAAAGTCCAT
>CALZMK010000420.1 GCA_945788545.1 uncultured Prevotella sp. | reverse complement strand
CGGACGTTACTGAAGTGGGTTTCCACCAATCCCGGTTTGAGATTCGTCACTCTCACTGCCGAATGTGCAACGTCGATTCTGAGTCCGTCGGTGATGGCCTTTACTGCCGACTTGGTGGCGCAATACACGTTGCCGCCAGCGTATGCAGCATCGCCAGCCACCGAACCGATATTGATGACATGACCGGCATTACGCTCTATCATTCTCGGTACAATCAGTCGAGTCATTGTGAGCAGTCCCTTGATATTGGTGTCGATCATTGTGTCCCAATCCTCGTAGTCGCCTTCGTATTCGGGTTCAAGACCAAGGGCGAGTCCCGCGTTGTTTATCAGCACGTCGATAGTGCTCCATTCCTCGGGAAGTGAATTGACAGCCTCGGTGGCGGCTTTGCGGTCGCGCACGTCGAAGCATAGTGTCAGTACTTCCGTGGGCAGTTCGGCCTTGAGTTGGGCAAGCTTTTCGGCGTTGCGTCCAGTGATGATGAGGCGGTATCCGCCTTCGGCGAATTTGCGTGCACAAGCTTCGCCTATTCCGCTTGTGGCACCAGTAATCAATGCAGTCTTTTTCATTTTGTCAATCTTTCATTTGTAAATGTGGCTGCAAAGATACTGTATTTTTTTAATATGACAAAAGAAAAAGGTGAAAAAGATACTATTTTATTTTCCTCATATTGTTCATCTCCACAGCACCGAAGCAGAGGAACATCGAACCGAGGCTCATCCATACGACGAATTCAGAAGAGCCGTGTCCCTTGTCAATCAGCATGATAATGGATGTTACGTACATCAGTACGGAGGATATGTTTCGAGCTTTTCATCTTTGAAACACTACGAGATGCCGGGGAAGATTGATTACTTTCAGACGCTTATACCATGTTTTGGTGGTTGTGGGGGAGTCAATCCTTGCATGACCGGAGATGATGTAGTAGCTGGCCGAATACTCGTCCATCACGTCAAGAAATGCTCTCTTTATGCGGGAGCATTTCTCGTTGATGGCATTGTCGAGAGGGTTGGTGAGATGATCCACACTATCGTCAATCTTTGCCGAGTCCATCATTCTCGCCGTCTTGCGATACCATTGGCGCAACTCATCCTTGTATTCTGAAAGATGCTTGAATTCGATACCCTCGGGGTGATTGAGAAAGAGGAGATAGACTGCCTTGTGCACAGGTTGCAGGTCAACCTCGACATTGCCGATGTCGGGAAGAAGAAAACGATAGTCAGACGTGATGACGAGTCGGCTCAGATGTCCCCTGACTGCCTCCGACTTTAGTTCATCGAGCATACTGCTCCCAAGGGCAGACAATATCAGGTCATTGCGCCCTGCCGCCCTCAGCTTCCTTGCAATGTCATGCAGCTGTAAGGCCAGTTCCTCTGGATTGTTTACTCCGTCATTCATTATACATGTCCATATTATCTCTTAACCACGCTTTCCATCTATCCAAGATTGTAGGTTTCTTGGGCTCGGATACTTCCTCCGACTTTTCCTCTTTTATTGGTTCTGCTGCCGGTTCCACTTTGGGGACAACAACAACAAAGGGAGGTTCGGGCTCCTTAACCTCTTCCTTAATCTCTACTACTTCTTCCTTCTTTATTTCTGGCTTCGACTTCTTGACGGGTTTGTAAAGGTCTTTTATCAGTTGTTCGAAGTGCTCATCTCCCACGTTTCTCTGCTCTTCCTTGCGTTCGGTGAACTCGTTGTCAATGCCTGTAGCCAATATCGTCACCTTGGCATCCTCGCCGAGAGAATCGTCGGTGGAAGTACCCCAGATTACTTCAATGTCGGGATCCAGTTGGTCGAAGAAATCGTCGATTTCCTGCATCTCATTTACAAATATCTGGTGCTCGGTACTTGCATATATATTAAACAAGATTTTCTTTGCCTTGTTGATGTCATTGCCGCATAACAAGGGGGAATCCAGGGCATCAATGATGGCTCTTTCGATTCGTTTGTTGCCGCTTGCCCTACCGATGGCCATGATGGCTCCGCCACCCTTGCGAGTGGTGGTTTCCACGTCACGGAAGTCGAGGTTGATATTACCGTCGCTGTGGAAGGTGATCAGCTCTGATATGCCCTTCACGGCCTCTTTCAATACATCATCCGCACGCTTGAATGCCTCGTTGAGAGATATTGGTGAGTCGGAATATACATCACACAATCTCTCGTTGTTGATAACGAGCATTGCGTCAACATATTTCCTCATTTCCTCAACACCCTTGAGAGCCTTCACAATCTTCTTCTTTCTCTCAAAATAGAACGGGATGGTGACAATGGCTACGGTAAGGATTCCGAGTTCCTGAGCAATCTGTGCCACCACGGGAGCTGCTCCTGTACCTGTGCCGCCTCCCATTCCCGCAGTGATGAACACCATCTTCGTACCGTCGTTGAGCAGTGTGCGGATGTCGTCGATATTGTTTTCTGCCTCACTTTTCCCCACTTCGGGATTGGCGCCGGCACCAAGTCCCTCGCCCAACTGCAACTTGACTGGAACGGGCGACTTGGCAAGCACTTTACTGTCGGTATTGCACACGGCAAACGACACTCCCTCAATGCCCTCGTCATACATGTTTCTGACGGCATTGCATCCGGCGCCACCCACGCCTACCACCTTCAGTATTCTCATTGTCCTGTCCTCCACAA
>CALZMK010000419.1 GCA_945788545.1 uncultured Prevotella sp. | reverse complement strand
TTTAATGAGTAATAGCGGGCTATTGCGAATTAAAAACAGACGAAAGACGCCTTATAAAAATCAAAAGACTGCAAGCGGTATTAAAATAATACATTGAACGGCCTAATGACCGTTTTGGGTTTATCCTTACTGTCATTCTCCATCCAGGTCCTTGTCCCTGTTCTCCTCCTGATTCCTGTTCCCCCGATTTTCTTTCGCGTCCTCCTCATGGTCTTCTTTTCTGTTCTCCTTCCGGTTCTCTTTCAGGCTCTCCTCCAGCGCCTCGCCCAGTGCGTTGTCCTTTCGCTTCAGAAATCCCGTTGCCAGCCGCATGAGCGAGAACCTGCCGGCATAGCCATGCAGTGCGAGCACGTGGTTCACGATGCTGTCCATCTCCCACACGCAAGCCAGCGACAGTCCTGCTGCCGCCGTGGTGGTGTGGTTGGCGATGCCCAGCGGTTCGAAGATTGCCATTCCCATTATCGCACCGAAAAAGAGATATGCGAAATAGTCTATCAGCTTGTTGCAGGTGCGTCTGCCAGCCCTCGACAGTCTGATGGGCACCTTCCGTTTCTGCGATTCCGACACGCCGAACCACAGGTCGGTCACTATCAGCACCGCTATGCACACAATCATCCATCTCAGGTCTTTCACCACCTGCATCGCCTCCGCCGCCATCGTGGCAGTGGCAGTCATTGTAGTCATTAGTCTCGTCATAATCTATTAAGTGATTCTGGTTATTATATTGAGTGATTCTGGTTATTTGTCTACAATATAATAAGGTGGCAACCGAAAAAGTCGATTACCGTCTGTTTCTTGTCCATAATGTATGATAAAGTCGTCAGGCAACGGGACGGTGGTGCCGATTTGTTCCTGATTCGCACCAACGGGCTGTTATAACATAATTATCCCAAAACACTGATTCCTTCTTCAGAAGTACCAAAATCCACTAAAAAACCAACGGACGTTTTGTGTTGAAAACTGATACGGATTCTGCCCACTTGGGGCAACGTGCTTGCCCCAAGTGGGCAAGCAGCTTACCCACATTGGGCACGCTACTTGCCCCAAAACAGGTATATAATGGTACAGAAATCGGGTGTTTATGTTCTCCTGACTTGTCACTCAAGAAACACTTATTTTATAAGTGATTGATAAACAATATTTTTATCTTTGCGTCACCTGATTTTGGGTGACGCAATGACGAAGTCAGGAAAAAGTTGACACAGTCGGCTTGTCATCAGTTGGCAAATACAAGGGCAGCTGATGCAAGCAATCCGAATATAAACATATTGCGTGCCGTCATTCCAAGCACACGGTTAAGCTCGGCACCTTTCCTTATATATCGCATCTCGTTGAACGCCCATGTATGGAATGGCGTGTATATAATTAATAGCGATTGTGTCCATTGTCCGTCGTGCCAATCGAGTAACACAACACCTACAATAGCCAGAATGGTGCCTACAAGTCCGAGCATAAGATACAAAACCAGTCCGCCGCGCTCGCCAATGCGCACAATAAGCGTAAGCTTTCCTGCACGCCTATCGTTCTCGATGTCACGATAGTTGTTCACCACGAGCAATGTGTCAATAATCAGTCCGCAAGCTATCGACATCAATACCACGGCAAACGGAATAGACGTAAGCGCGGTAGGAGGAGCCGTGAGCCAATAGGTCATGCAAACAGGCACAATACCAAAGAATACGAGCACAAGCAAATCGCCAAGTCCGATGTACGAGAACGATATGGTATACAGAAAGCAGAAGACAACGCATGCCAGTCCAACCATTATCATCTCCCAACCACCATAATATACCAGAGGCAGTCCGACGATGCAAGCCAAAAGAGTAGTAACGAATAAACCACTACGCATAGCCGATGCCGTTATCCATCCTTGTGCGCAGGCACGCTTCGGACCAAGACGTTGTTCGTCGTCAGTACCTTTCATAAAGTCGAAGTAGTCGTTAATAAAGTTGGCATCCACCTGCATTATCAAAGCAAACAGCATGCACAACACAGCTGGCACAACCCTTATTCCACACCATCCATACATAGCCACGGCACAGGCAATACCTATCATAACGGGCACGGCAGCACCGGTGAGCGTCTTGGGGCGTGCGGCAAGAATCCAAGCCTTAAGAGAATTAACCCTTACATTTGTTTCATCCATTATATTTGTTTTAATCTGTTATTGGTCTTTTTATCAATTGTTTCTTGCAAATTTAGCCATAATAAACTGATTTTGCAAGTTAATATCTATATCATTCAATTATGGATACACGAAACGTAAGCCTCGACCTCATGGAGTTTGTCGAGCAAAACATACTGCCAAGGTCCGTCAATTTGCAAAAGCCAATTACAAGAACTTCATTGAAATTAACTTTGAACAAATGCCTTTGGCACGTCTGGCGTTTGATGGAAATATATAGCAGTCGTACTGTTTGCTGAATTCATCAACGAGAGTGGTCTTGCCCACCTGGCGTGCCCCGCGCAGTACGAGCGGTTTGCGGTTTCCGCATCTGCTCCATTCTGTCAAATCTTCAATTAATTGCCTGTATATCATAATAGTTACAACGTTGTTTCACTTTACAAAGATAAGAATTATTTCCCAAAACATAGGCAATACCAGGCAGAAACTTTCCCAAGACATAGGCAAAACCAGGCAGAAAC
>CALZMK010000418.1 GCA_945788545.1 uncultured Prevotella sp. | reverse complement strand
ACATCGGTATAGTGGGAGAGTGCAACGTGCAGTATGCCTTCGACCCGCAGAGCGAGGATTATCGCGTTATCGAGGTGAACGCCCGCTTGAGCCGTTCGTCGGCGTTGGCCTCAAAGGCAACGGGTTATCCCCTCGCTTTCGTGGCGGCTAAATTGGGTATGGGCTACGGATTGTTTGAGTTGAAAAACTCGGTGACAAAGACCACATCGGCATTCTTCGAGCCTGCTCTCGACTACGTGGTATGTAAGATTCCGCGTTGGGACCTCTCCAAGTTCCGTGGCGTTGACAAGGAACTCGGTTCGTCGATGAAGTCGGTGGGCGAGGTGATGGCTATAGGTCGCAACTTCGAGGAGGCTATCCAGAAGGGACTACGCATGATAGGGCAGGGTATGCACGGATTTGTCGAGAACAAGGAGTTGCAGATTCCCGACATCGACGCGGCTCTGCGCGAACCTACCGACAAGCGCGTTTTCATCATCTCCAAGGCTATGCATGCCGGATATACCATCGACCAGATACACGAACTCACAAAGATTGACAAGTGGTTCCTCGAAAAACTCAAGCATATCATCGACATCGACGAGCGCCTAAAGGCTGTGGGCAATGTCAACAACCTGCGCAAGGAACTGCTGCGCGAGGCTAAGGTATATGGATTCACCGACTTCCAGATTGCTCGCGCCGTGGGTCTCGAGACCGAGCTCAAGAGTATGAGCAAGGCAGGACTCGTGGTGCGCACATTGCGCAAGAACTACGGCATTCTGCCCGTTGTCAAGCAGATTGACACCCTCGCCGCCGAATATCCCGCACAGACAAATTATCTGTATGTCACATACGCCGGAGTGGCAAGCGACATCAACTTTGCTAACGACAAGAAGTCTATCATCGTACTAGGTTCAGGTGCCTACCGCATCGGTTCGTCTGTCGAATTCGACTGGTGTGGCGTACAGGCTCTCAACACCATACGCAAGGAGGGCTATCGGTCGGTGATGATAAACTACAACCCTGAGACCGTGTCAACCGACTACGACATGTGCGACCGTCTATACTTCGACGAACTCACCTTCGAGCGCGTCATGGACATCATCGAACTCGAGAATCCATCGGGAGTTATTGTCAGCACAGGTGGACAGATCCCCAACAACCTCGCCATGCGTCTCGACGAGCAGCATGTGCCAATCCTCGGTACATCTGCCAAGGACATCGACAATGCCGAGGACAGGGCAAAGTTCTCGTCGATGCTCTCACGCAACGGCATCGACCAACCGGCATGGAGTGCCCTCACCTCGATGGACGACATCAACAAGTTTATCGACGAGGTGGGCTTCCCTGTCCTCGTTCGTCCGTCCTACGTCCTCTCGGGTGCTGCCATGAACGTATGCTCCAACCAGGAAGAGCTTGAGAAGTTCCTCAAACTGGCAGCTAACGTGAGTGAGGATCATCCTGTTGTTGTCAGTCAGTTTATCGAGCATGCCAAGGAGGTGGAGATGGATGCCGTGGCGCGCAACGGCGAGATTATCGCCTATGCCATCAGTGAGCACATCGAGTTTGCCGGAGTCCACTCTGGCGACGCCACCATACAGTTCCCGCCGCAGAAACTCTATTGCGAGACAGTGCGCCGCATCAAGCGCGTGAGCAAGAAGATTGCCGAGGAACTGCATATCAGCGGACCGTTTAACATCCAGTTCCTTGCCCGCGACAACGACATTAAGGTTATCGAGTGTAATCTCCGTGCCTCACGCTCGTTCCCGTTTGTGAGCAAGGTGTTGAAGATAAACCTCATCGAGCTCGCCACCAAGGTGATGCTTGGATTACCAGTGGAGAAGCCTAACAAGAATCTCTTCGACCTCGATTACGTGGGTATCAAGGCAAGTCAGTTCTCGTTCAACCGCCTGCAGAAGGCCGACCCAGTGCTCGGTGTTGACATGGCATCAACGGGCGAGGTGGGATGCCTTGGCGACAACACATCCACTGCACTGCTTAAGTCAATGCTCAGTGTGGGGCATCGCATACCCGAGAAGACTATCCTTCTCTCCACTGGTAGTGCCAAGCAGAAGGCAGAGATGCTCGATGCGGCAAAGATGCTGGTGGCACACGGATATAAGCTATATGCCACAGGCGGAACGTCGAGGTATCTCACCGACAACGGCATTGACAATGAGATGGTATATTGGCCATCTGAGGATGGTAAGCCACAGGCTCTCGACATGCTCCACAACCGTGAGATCGATATGGTGGTGAACATCCCGAAGGACCTCACTGCCGGTGAGCTCACCAACGGATACAAGATTCGTCGTGCTGCCATCGACCTCAACGTGCCTCTCATCACCAACAGTCGCCTTGCGTCGGCATTCATCTATGCCTTCTGCAATGTCAAGTTGGACGACATTGGCATCAAGAGTTGGAGTGAGTATAAGTAATGTTAGCTCGCTGAAAATTAAATATTTTTGATATAAAAGAAAAGGCATAGATTTTTACTCTATGCCTTTTCTTTATTTTAACTCCCTATATATCGTGTCTTGCCCGCGATGCGTCTGCTTTCTTATCTCACAACTCTTGTGAATTCAGGTTTTCGTCCTTCGCCACTGTGACATAAACCGATGATGAGACAGTGGAGCCGTCTCTCGATGGAGAAGTTACGGTGAAGAGAT
>CALZMK010000417.1 GCA_945788545.1 uncultured Prevotella sp. | reverse complement strand
CTATAGCAAAGGGTGGTATATACCACGACTACTATCAACGAAAGTAAGCGTCTCCACGATGACGTATTGCATATATAAAAAAACCGCAAAGAGGCGAGCTTAGCGGTTTTCTTTCCATTTATCAGGCAGAAGCATCCTGTATTTCTCCAAAGGTGTATTAGGAGGCAATGCTGCCGCTTTGTTAATCACGTCCGATATGTATTCGAAGAAGTTCACGCCGTTGAGTCTGCACGAGCACACGAGGGAGTAGAACATGGCTCCCCGTCCGGCCCCCTTGTGAGAACCGAAGAACAGCGAGTTTCTCCGTGATAGCGAGATGTAGCGGTTTAGTCTCTCGATGTCGTTGTTGTCCAGATGGTAGTCTCCCCTTTTGAAGATGTTCATCAGCGCATCCCATTCTCCGAGCATGTAGTGCACAGCGTCATATTTCTCCGTCTTTGGCAGTATCGTCTTGTCGGCTGCCATCCGGTCGAGCTTTTTCCTTATGATTTTCATTATCGGCTTGCACATGTCCTTCCTCCATTTCCTGTGTTTCGCCTCGGTCCACCCATTCTGTCCGATACTGTGCTTGTGGTCCAGATGGTAAATGTAGTTTATCAGCCTGACTATCACCTTGCAGTCGAAGTCTTCGCCACAGTCGAGGAACTTCCTTTTCACATGTTGGAAACATGCAAGTCTGAGGAACCATTTCCCCGCGCTCTTGTATGTCCTGTAGCCGTCTGACTGGAAGGCTCCCGTAAACCTGCGTATGAATTCGAAAAATACATCCGCCCCCCTCGACCCGCGGCAATAGAAAAAATATACGAGGCCAAGGTTCACGGCAAGGAATCCCCAAATATATCCGTTCTTGATACCCTTGCCGTCCTTGTTCTTTTCCTTTACCAATATCTTGTGGTAAGTCTCGTCGGCACAGCCGTATGAGTCTGTCTTCACGGTCATCTTAAGTGCCTCATTGAGTTTTTCGAAGAGATTCTCCGTTTTTGCCAGAAGGCCGTGCGCCGTTTGTTTCGGCATGTCGAACCCGTTTTCTCCAAAATACTTCACTATCCGCTCAACCGGCATGGAATACATGAATCTAAGGTGTGATATGCCGGCTATGAACGAGCCGTCGTAGTTGGAGTTGAGGAACGGGGCCATCGGGGTCTTGCCCTCCATCAGCACGCCTCTCTGGGAGTATTTGTGTACACGGTAAATCACTTTCCGGAACTTCATCGGGACAAGTTCATACCTTACCACCTCATCGAAGCCGATGTGGCTTGCCATTTGGCTGTCAAATGCGGGGTCGTCGGGATAGACATCCTTGACCACAGTCTCGATATCGTAGTAAACCTTGCGCTTGGCGCCGTTGTTGGTGTGCGGTCTCTCCTTTTTGCCATGAGACTCTTCCGTTGCTGTATTATTGTTGTTGCCGGGTGTTTCAGTCTCCTGTGCGGGCGGTGTCTGCTTCTCCGACTTGTTGCGGTTGAGCTTGCCGAGGACCTTCAACGCCCTTTTCGTCTTTTCCTCCTCCTCCCCCTTTTGGACGAGAAGCACCTTAAGGCTTGCCACCTCGTCTGTAAGCGAGGCGACTTGTCTTAGAAGGTCGTCTATCTGCCGGTTTTGGCTTTCGAGCTGTAGTTTCTGGCTTTCGACCAGTTGCTGCAAGAATGCAATAATCTCGTCCTTTTTCATACTGCAAAGGTACGAAAAAAAAACGAGATTACCAAATAAATCAGCCTTTATTTTATAATTATTTTATTGATTATCAGTAGCTTATAAAAAGACAAATCAACCGATATTCAATCTCTTGCGATATCTCAGCGACTTGAGGCATATTCCGCTCATTATCGCCGAAAACGTCTTGTAGGGCATTTTGTACGCCTTCTTCGATGTGTCAAAGAAGGGAAGCTCAAACGTGCCACGCTCAAGCCGCTTGTGGTAAAGCATGAACCCGTCGGTGTCCCACCTGAGTATCTTCACCGACTGCCTCGACTTACCGAAAAAGATAAAAACCCCACCTCCGAGCGGAGGCTCGCCCATCTCCTGTGACACAAGCTTGTACAGCCCGTTTATGCCAAGACCCATGTTCACATACCTTTGGCATACGTAATAACTCATCCCTTCGGTCAACCCAAACATGGCTCACCTCCTTTCCGGTAAAGGGACAGGAAAGACACCAACGCCTTGGCGCTGCCGCGCTTGATGTTGACAATCGTCCCGTCTGGGAAAGTGAGCGACACACCGGACAACAAGTCCGCATCTGGCATGGGGTTGCCGGATGCCGTTTCATCCGCTGTGACTGGCAGGAACATCGCCCCCGTATTACATGAGACAGGTTCGCCTGACAGTGACTTACGATGGCACTCCCTGATTTTAGCCTTGGCATCATAAACGCTAAGCCCGTTGTGCGACATCCATTTGGTCATGCCGCGATAATACACACTCTTTAACTTTGTAAAGGATACCAGGCTTGCCCGCGGATCCTTGTTGAGAAGCTCAAGATAACTGTTCCAAGTCTCCTCATAACGTTCTTCTGCTGTTTTCATTGTTACCTCTTTAAAAAAACGCGGCAAAGGTAAACAATTAATTTGGACGAAGCAATACGTCATCGTGGAGACGCTTACTATTTTTCTGCGTTTACTGTCACCTCTGTCACCCTTCTGTCACCTCT
>CALZMK010000416.1 GCA_945788545.1 uncultured Prevotella sp. | reverse complement strand
TGATGCCGGGAATGGTATAGCGACCGGAAACTCCGTACTGATAGTCAAAGGCATTAAGGGTCTCGAAGTCGAGCATCTTACCTTCACTGTGTCGCCACTTGAAGTCGCCAGTGGCACGGAGATTGAGCTTGTCTTTGTTGTATTGGATGTAGGTATTATCGTGAAGGGTAAGTGTGTTCACCTTATTCAGATGGCTCTCAATCTCACCTGTGAGCATGGTGTGATCAACTGAATGGTGAAAGTTTGCATCAGCACTGGTTTGGAAGGTCCAATAACGCTTTTCATCCAATGCTCGCGAAAAATCCATATTTGTAGTAGCTGTATAGTTTCCGCTCACATTCTCTGGACGATAGGTATAAACTCCTGTGCTTGGATTATAGCTTACAGACTGCGCCGTGGCACGATGTAGATAGTTGAATGAAGAACCGATGTGGAACAAGCTCTGATTTGTACCACGAGTATAATAGTTTGCATTTGCAAACGTTATTTGATCAGCTTTCAAATCGGGATTGCCAAGTTTTACGACCAAAGGCTGACTGTCATCGCGATAAGTTATGAGGTCGTAGAGAGATGCAGGAGCAAACCGGTGACTGGCAGAAAAGTTCAATTCGTGCTTACGGCTTTTCTTCGGAAATAGCGTGAATTTAATTGTAGGTCTCAATAATACTTGTGTACTTGTGACAAGCGTATCGAGCATACCACGTTGATAATCGAGAGACTGATGATAAGGTGTCACATTGATTCCTGCCTCCCAGATGGTATAGTCGTAGGGTATTGGGATCATGGCTTGTTCAGGTGTCAGCACGGCTTTCTTACTGATAGCAAAAGTTGTGGTTCCAGATTGTTTCTTGTAATGACCGTCATACGAATTGCCAAGGTCTGTTATGGCAAGGAGTGCGTCACGCTGTGAAGGCAGCAGAAGTGTATCGGGGTGGTAGAGCCAGTCGCTGGTTTTTTCGTTGGCAAAATTTATATCCTCCTCAATGCGATACGACGTCTTGTGACTGTCGTTCCAGCCAAACGTTAACCAAGTGAACATGTTGGTGTATTTCTTGCTATACTCATTCACATTGTGCTGCGGAGTTGCAAAAGGCTTTTCAAAATTGTAGCGCTTCATCTGTTCGTTATCATTCTTTCCGTGATGGAGGTCAAACATATAATTGAAATACCGTCGCTTTACCTGATTGATTGTCTGCGAACCCGACCAATGAGTGTGAAAGTCCCACTGATTACCTTGGCTCATGGCAGAGTCGTGCAGGCGGTTGGTGAGCGTATCGTTGAACTGCTCCGTCAGTAGGCTCGTATTGCCGGAATGGGTGCTGCGATTGTAGTCAAAGTCGATGCTCAGGAAGTGAGGTTTGAGGAACTTGAAATTGTTGTGAAGAGACAGTTTGCTGGCCTTGTTCATGGCCGAAGACTGCGTTAGCGTGAGGGGTGTGACGCCACTGAGGAACAGCTCGCTGCGCTTGCGCACCTCGCTCTCATCCTTACTCCACTTGTAGTCGACGTTCAGGTTCTCCTCGTACTTCTGGTTGGTGGAGCGGAAACAGAACTCACCAGCCACGCTGCGTGTGGTGAGCAGCGACTGAGGTGCCGAGGCCGGTGTCCATTGGTTCTCCTTGCCGATGTGTCGGCTCTCGTTCACATTGTTCAGGTTGCCCAGCAAGGTGAAGCGGTAGGGATCGGCAAAGCCAAGGATGAACCCACGGCCCAGGTAGCGCCCCTGTGTGCCGCCCGCCATTTCGATATTGGATATGATGCCCTTATTGTACTCCTGCTTCAGGTTCACGTCCATCACATACTTGCGAGGATCAATGTCGAAACCAAGTGCCTTGCTGCGGTCGCTCTGCTTCTCATATACCTTCAAATCTTTTACAGTATAATAAGGCAGATTGTCCAGCAGTACTTTCGAGTTGCCACGGAAGAACGAACGTGAACCGAGAATGAGCTCGTCCACCTTGCGTCCATTGACGAATATCTCACCGTTGTCGTTCAAGTTCACTCCTGGCAACTGACGCACAAGGTCGTCAAGCATGGATCCATCTGGAAGTTGGAATGCATCAGCATTATAGACTAATGTGTCGCCCTTGTAAAACATCTTAACTTTCGTTGCAGTGACGGTCACTTCTTTAAGATTTATATCTCGTGACTTGCGCAATTCCAAGTTACCGGCATCAAACTGAGCCCCCTTCGTCATTGGGGCCTTAAACGACAGCCACGCATCATCGTAGCCAGTTTGCGAGCCACGTAGCAAATACTTTTTCCCGCATTCCACGGGAATGTAGAACATGGTATATTCTACTTCGCCCGTGCTGGCCTTCATGGCTTTCACTACCTCCACATCCTTTATGAAAGTACTGTCCTCCGTCATCAGGGTGAGTTTGACATCTGGCAGCGGTGTTTTAAGAAAAGCATCGCAGACGGCACCAGAGACAATGTTGGTGTCTTGAGCGTTTGCACAAAGTACGGCTATCAATACGAGAAAATATGTAATGAGTATTCGTTTCATATTGCGTAACTAATGCGTAAAACAAAAGATATTAGAAACTTACAATCTTATGGTTTAGAAGTGAGGCAGTGTCTGCCGTGCTCTTGAACGATCTATTGCCTTCACCTCGTGTCACTCTTACTTGAGCACCTTCAAGAGGCTCATTCG
>CALZMK010000415.1 GCA_945788545.1 uncultured Prevotella sp. | reverse complement strand
ATTCAAGTCGCAAAGTTACGACAAAATTTCGAAACCGCCAAATGTTTCGGGAATTTTTATAAAATAATAAGCAGTCAGTCCATCTAATGTCACTTCGCTATTTATAACCCTTCATCTGTCGTTTTCTGAAAAAGTGCACGAAATCCGACTAAAACTCGAAAAAAAAGTGAGTTTTAGTCGGATTTCGTGCATATTTCGCTTTTTTAACTATAATCTGAAGGAGTGAAGGGAGTGAATTGGGCCTTTTTGAGTAATTTTGCAGTCGCATAAGAAGTATTATATTATAAAGGATAAAAGTCATGACAGAATTCAAGGATTTGGTGAGGCTCAGAAGGAGCCACAGAAAGTTTACGGAGGAGGAGATTAGCCCCGAGGACGTGCAGTTGATAATGCGTGCGGCACTGATGTCGCCCACGTCGAAGAGTCAGAGGGCATGGCAGTTTGTAGTCGTGGATGACAAGGCGGACATCGAGAAATTGGCCGACGCGAAGAATCTCGGTTCGCAGTTTATGAAGGGCGCCCCGTTGGCTGTGGCAGTGCTTGGCGACCCCATGCGCAACGACTGCTGGGTGGAGGACGGATCGATAGCCGCCGTGTCGATGCAATATCAGGCTGAGGAATTAGGATTGGGTTCGTGCTGGGTGCAGATGCGTGCCCGCGGTCTTGACGACGGTACGCCTGCCGACGAGGTGATACGTGGCATACTGAATATTCCCGCCAACTACAGTGTGCTTTGTATTGTGGCATTCGGACATAAGGCCGACGAGCGCAAGCCCCAGAACGAGGATAACCTCAAGTGGGAGAACGTGCATATCGGGAAGTTCTCGGAGGAATAAAAATAACTTTGCGACTGAGTTGCAAATACTTTTCCCTACCTTTGCACCCAAAATCAAGGAAAAGACATGAGCAACTCTGAGCACAACGGGCAGCACTGCTGCCGACATACAGGACATTGCTGCTCCCACGGGCATGGCCATAGCGGGGCGGTAAGCAAGACGATGTTGATGAGAATAGCGGTGGCCACTATCGCCACCGTGGCACTCAACGTCGTGGCAGTCGAGGGATGGTGGCGCTTTGCCTCATTCCTCGTTGTGTATTTAATAATAGGATATGACATTCTGTATGAGGCGGTTGAGGGAATTGTGCATGGTGAGGTGTTCGACGAGAACTTCCTCATGGCTGTCGCCACCATCGGAGCCTTCGCCTTGGCACTTGTGAGCGGTTCGGGCGACTACAACGAGGCCATCGCCGTGATGCTGTTGTTCCAGGTGGGCGAGTTGTTCCAAGGCTATGCCGTGGGCAAGAGCAGGCGCGACATCGTGGCATTGATGGACATACGTCCCGACTATGCCAACATCGAGCGCGAGGGAAATATCGTGAAGTCGCGCCCCGAGGAGGTGAGCGTGGGAATGGAGATTGTGGTGAGGCGAGGCGAGAAGGTGCCCATCGACGGAGTGGTGGTGGATGGCGTGTCGATGCTCAACACCTCGGCATTGACGGGCGAGTCGGTGCCGCGCACTGTCGGTGTGGGTGACGAGATACTCAGTGGCTGCGTGAATATGGGCGACACGCTGAGGATAAAGACAACGAAGGAGTTTGGCGAATCCACCGCCAGCCGTATATTGCAGCTTATGGAGGAGAGCGGCAGTCACAAGTCGAGTTCAGAGAATTTCATATCGCGTTTTGCGAGGGTATATACACCGATAGTGTGCTATTCAGCCCTTGCCCTTGCCGTCGTGCCAACGATAGTATGCACATTAGGCATGGGCGCACCGTTTGGCGACACGTTTATGACATGGTTATATCGTGCCCTCACTTTCCTCGTCATCTCCTGTCCCTGTGCCTTGGTGGTGAGCATTCCGCTCACGTTCTTTGCCGGAATAGGTGGTGCGGGCCGATTGGGCATACTCGTTAAGGGCAGCCGTTATCTGGAGATGATGTCGAAGGTGAAGACAATTGTATTCGACAAAACAGGTACGCTTACCGAGGGAAATATCGACCGCGAGGACAAGGCGAAGGCCAATTCACGTCCGGCTATCGATGCACTCCGTGGTAATGGAGTGGGGGAGATTGTGATGATGACCGGCGACAGAAGAGATGTGGCCGAGAAGATAGGTAGGGAGTTGGGTATCAGTCGGATATACAGCGAATTGCTGCCCGAGGGAAAGGTGAAAAGGATGGAGACGGTGATGGCTGAGGCAAAGGCCGGAGAGGTGGTGGCATTCGTGGGCGACGGTATCAACGACGCTCCCGTGTTGAGGCGCGCCGACATAGGTATAGCCATGGGCGCACTGGGATGTGACGCTGCGATAGAGGCTGCCGACGTGGTGCTTATGGACGACGACCCGATGAAGATTGTCACGGCGATGAGAGTGTCGCGACGCACATTGGACATCGTGTGGCAGAATATCGTGCTGGCACTCGGGGTGAAGGCGGTGTGCCTGGTGCTCGGGGCTCTGGGCATGGCCAATATGTGGCTGGCGGTGTTTGCGGATGTGGGAGTGATGGTTGTGGCGGTGGTCAATGCGATGAGGGCAGGATTACTAATTGAACACAGAGACACGGAGTCACAGAGTCTTAAATATTAAGTTTTATAAAGATACAGAGTAATAAAGTTTTATTATATTTGCGTAATTGAGAAAAAAGCAGTAAATTTGCA
>CALZMK010000414.1 GCA_945788545.1 uncultured Prevotella sp. | reverse complement strand
GGCACTGCAAATACCAGCTACGTTGTAGTCGGAACCATTGGGGTTGCCGGGATATTCGGCGTAGTTGTACTTTGCCACTACATTATAGTTGTCCTCGGGCTGAGGCAGATAGAAACGACCTTCGCCATGAGCTACCCATATACCCAGTTTGCAACCGCTGAGGGTGCGGAACATCACACTGTTGTTGCGTGGAATGTTGAGAGTAAGGAACTGGCTCTCGAATTTCTTCGAGTTGTTGTGGCAGAGGTGAGTCTGGTGCTTGTGGTCGGGATTGATGAGATTGAGCTCAGCCATAAGTTGGCAACCGTTGCAGATACCCAATGACAGAGTGTCCTCGCGGGCATAGAACTTGTCGAGTGCCTCCTTGGCCTTGGGATTGAAGAGGAATGCACCTGCCCATCCCTTGGCAGAACCAAGTACGTCGGAATTGGAGAATCCACCGCAGAAGACAATCATGTTGATGTCCTCGAGAGTCTCGCGTCCGCTGATAAGGTCGGTCATCATCACGTCCTTAACGTCGAATCCGGCAAGATAGAGTGAGTATGCCATCTCGCGGTCGCCATTGGTTCCCTTCTCACGGATGATGGCGGCACGTATGCCCGACATCCCCTTGCGGTCGGGAGTGACGCCGAGCTGCTCGAATGTACCGTCGAAGTCGGAACGCATGATCATCTCAAGCGGCTGCTTCTTGTAGTTGGTGTAGCGCTTCTTTGCCATACCGTTGAAGCTCTGCTTCTGGTCGAGCTTGTATGATGTGCTATACCATACGTCGCGAAGGGCGTCGATGTCGAAGTCGTGCTCCCACTCGCCGCACTTGACGGTGAGCTTGCGCTTGTCGGGTGTGGGATATCCAATCTTTGCGTATGCAACTCCCTGCTCGTCGAGATATGTGCGGAAGTCCTCGTCGTATGCCTCGGCAACCTCAACCACGATACCGGGATTCTCGGCGAAGAGAGTCTTCACGATGTCACCGTCGCGGCAGATGTTGTGGAGGTTGATGTTCATACCACCTTCGATATTGGCAAATGTCATCTCAAGGAGTGTGGTGATAAGACCACCGGCACTGATGTCGTGTCCGCAGTATATCCAACGGCGGTTGATCATCTCGTTGACAGCATTGAAGGCATCGGCAAAATACTCAGGGTTCTTGACTGTAGGAACATCGTCGCCCACCTTGCCAAGACTCTGTGCGAAAGCACTACCGCCAAGGCGCTGTTCGTCGAACGAGAAGTCGATATGATAGAATGAGGCACGCTTGTCGTTGACCATTACAGGACCGATAACCTTGCGGACATCAGAAACCTGACCGCCACTTGACACAATCACGGTGCCCGGGGCTATCACCTTCTGACCATCGGGATATTGCTGGGTCATGGAAAGTGAGTCCTTACCGGTGGGGACATTGATATGGAGGGCGCAGCAGAAGTCGCTCAGAGCCTTCACGGCACTATAGAGACGGGCATCCTCACCTTCCTGTGAGCGGCAAGGCCACATCCAGTTGGCAGAGAGACTTACGCTCTCAAGACCATTCACAAGTGGTGCCCATATTATATTCGTAAGAGATTCGGCTACTGACAATACAGAGCCTGCCTCGGGAGAAGCGAGTCCTGCCTGAGGAGCATGTCCAAGGGCAGTGGCGATACCCTGTTTGCCACGATAGTCGAGGGCTACTACACCGCAGTCGCTCAATGGCAACTGAAGGCGACCCTGGCACTGCTGACGGGCAATCTTACCTGTAACGGAGCGGTCAACCTTGTTGGTTAGCCAGTCCTTACAAGCCACTGCTTCTAATTGCAAAACTCTAGTCAAATACTCTTCGAGTTTTGAATTAAAAGATGAAAAAATTAAAGAATTAAAGTTTTCATTCGCAGAATCTTTAATATTTTCATTCTTTAATTTTTTAATTGTGACGTAATCAACGTCACCGTAGTGACGCTCAACAGTGGAGTCAACCATCACAGTCTTGGGAGAATGACCGAACATCTGAGCAACGTCGAGGTCGAACGGACGAACGCCATCTGCCTGCTCGAATGAGAAGTGGGCGTCGCCAGTGGTCTCACCTACTACATACAACGGAGCACGCTCGCGCTCGGCAATCTTGCGAACATGGTCGATGTGCTTCTCGTCGATAAGAAGACCCATGCGCTCCTGACTCTCGTTGGCGATTATTTCCTTTGCCGACAATGTCTTGTCGCCAATAGGCAACTTAGCCATGTCAATCTTTCCACCACATTCCTCAACAAGTTCGGAGAGGCAGTTGACATGACCGGCAGAACCATGGTCGTGGATGCTGACAACGGGATTGACAGTGCACGCACGAGGTTGTAGGCACGCTTCTGCATTTCGGGGTTGGCACGCTGAACGGCATTTAGCTCGATGCCATTGCTATAACGACCAGTATCAACAGAGGAAACAGAACCGCCACCAAGACCGATGCGATAGTTGTCACCACCGACAACCACAACCTTGTTGCCCTTCTGTGGCTCCTTCTTCAGACAGTCGCGCTTGGTGCCATATCCCACACCTCCGGCGAGCATGATAACCTTGTCGTAGGCATAGCGT
Source organism: uncultured Prevotella sp. (assembly GCA_945788545.1). The sequence goes on along the minus strand of CALZMK010000414.1, from coordinate 102 downwards.
GTGTCGCCCTTCTCCTGGTGCTCGAAGGTGAGCACCGATCCGCAGATAAGCGGCTGGCCGAACTTGTTGCCGAAGTCGCTGGCACCATTAGACGCTTTGATA
>CALZMK010000413.1 GCA_945788545.1 uncultured Prevotella sp. | reverse complement strand
ACGGAAAAGAAAGATTCGGTTGACTACTCGCTCAACCTACAGGAGTTTGTGGTGAAATCCACTGCTCCGAGAACGAAGGTGCGAAACGGTGCGATGGTGACTCGCATCGTGGGCTCGCCATTGGAGTCGGCAGGCTCGGTGGATGACATGCTTGCGCGTGTACCTGGGATGATGCGCATGGGCGGTCAGTTGCAGGTGATAGGCAAGGGTTCACCCATTTATTATATTAACGGACGAAAGGTGCAGGACTTGGAAGAGTTGAAGCGACTGAGGAGTCATGACATCCGCGAGGTGGAAGTGATAAACAGTCCGGGGGCGGCATACGATGCCTCGGTGAATGCTGTGGTGAAGATAAAGACCCGCCGTCAACAGGGCGAGGGACTCAGTGGACGCTTCGACGTGAGCGACGAACAGGCCTTGAAATCAGGCAACAATAATCTCGCCTCTACCCTCAATCTTAACTATCGCCACGAGGGACTCGACTTCTTTGGCGGTGTGACATTCCAAAACGACTATCTCGACGGTTACAGGTCGCTGCTCGAACAGACAACATACGGCAAAGGCGTCACGCATGCACAGATTGGATATACCCAAGCCGACCAGAAATTCTCGCGTATGCACTTCAATGCAGGCATAAACTGGCAGTTGGACGATGACAATTTCGTGGGAATGAAAGTGGAAAAGGGTACATGGCTGAAGAACAATTATGGTTTTTCGATGGAAGAGGATATCCTGCGCAACTACGTGAAGGTGGACAATCTGAAGTCGATGAGCGATATCAACTACAAGAATCCCAACACCTTGCTTGTCAATGCCTATTACAATGGCAAGATAGGTAAATGGGGAATAGACGCGAATGTGGATTATTACTCACAATGCGACAAGAACGATGACCATATCAACGAACAGACCATATTGGAAAGTCGCACTGTAGAGTCGATGACCGAGAACAAGAGCCATCTCTTTGCTGCTCGTCTCATTGCCGTTCATCCCCTGTGGACAGGAAAATTGACATTGGGAAGCGAACTCACTACAGTGTGTCGCGATAACGACTATCGCATCAGCGGTGTGGATAATATCTTCGACAGGATGTCAAAGGTAAACGAGCAAAACTATGCGGCTTTCTTCGAATATGGAGTGATGATACCCAAGGCCGGAATGTTGACATTGGGAATGAGATACGAACATGTGGCTTTCGACTTCGACGACAAGACGGAGCCCTCGCGCTCGGTGAAGAGAAATCATGACGACTTCTTCCCGTCGTTGTCATTCGGCACTCGTCTTGGAGCCGTACAGATGCAACTCAGCTATGGAATCAAGACCACACGTCCTTCATATTATCAGTTGCGTAGTGAGATTGACTATGGCAGCAAATATACGTTGCAGACTGGTAATCCCCTGTTGGAGAACGAGGTTCGCCATACTCTCGACCTCTCGGGACGATGGAATTTCCTCGCCTTCAATGTCAACTATCTGCATATTAAAGATGCCATATACGACTGGACATCGCCCTACGACGACAATGGAGTGGTGATGATAGGCATGGTGAACTTCGATAATCCGATTGACGTGTTCTGCGCATTTGTCAATGTTTCGCCCACTGTAGGCGTGTGGACAACAAGCAATACCGTGGGAGTGCAGAAGCAGTGGCTCTCGTTTAATCTCGACGACCCACGCGAGACAACAGGAAAGAGAAGGGTGACATACGACAAACCGATGCTCATATTCAATAGCGACAATGCCTTCAGACTGAAACACGACTGGCAACTGGAACTCAACTCACAATTCTATAGCAAGGCAAGTTATCGCAACGTAAAACTGCTGCAGGCATATTGGAATTTGACAGCTGCAGTGCAGAAATCATTCCTCAAGGACAAGTCGCTCGTGGTGAGACTATCTATAGCCGACATCTTCAATACTGCAAAGCAAGATGCTCTGATTGACCTCGGCAATTACACGTTGAAGCAAGGCGACGTGTTCGGAGAGGGACGCGGCCAATACAGTTTCCACCGCGTGGCACTGTCGGTGCGCTATGCATTCAACGCCACCAAGAGCAAATACAAGGGTAAGGGAGCTGGACAGGACGTGATCAAACGACTGTAGAGGGATTCTTTATCCTCTCCTTCACCTCGGCAGTATATTGCTTCGACACGAGAACAGTGTCGTCACCATACTGCATGACAAGGGCAATGCCGCTGTTGCGACTTTCAACCTTGGCCACATGGCGCAGGTTGACGATAAACGCACGGTGGCATTGCATTATATATGAATGGCAGCAGAGAAGGTCGGACACGTTCTTCATACTGGTGCGTATCAGCATGTTCTTCATACTGCCATCAATAATATAATGTACGCGAACGTAATTTCCCTCGGAGGTGACATATACCACTTGCGACGGACGTATGTCGAGCGACTCCTTGGTGGCTCCGCTGATGCATATCATGTCATCGCTGTCGGCAGTGGATGTAGGTTGAGGCAATGGTTTTTCTATTGTCTCCTTGCGCTGTCGCTCCTGCAATACTCCATTGAGCAGTTGGGCTTCCTCAAGTTGGCGGATGAGATAACGCTTCTTATACACGCTTCGCCAATAGATGTGTATCACCAAGGTTGTGAAAGCATTTATGAGAATGACAGAGCCTAAGGTGGCCCAACTGAAATGATTATC
>CALZMK010000412.1 GCA_945788545.1 uncultured Prevotella sp. | reverse complement strand
ATCTATTAGCCATTATGCTTTCTATGGTTGTTCCGGTTTGACGTCCCTCACCATTCCCAATTCCGTCACATCGATTGGACTTTACGCTTTCTATGGTTGTTATGGTTTAACAGCCATCACCATTCCCAATTCCGTCACATGGATTGGAAATTACGCTTTCCAGGACTGTTCCGGTTTGACCTCCCTCACCATTCCCAATTCTGTAACATCTATTTGCTTGGGGGCTTTCCGGAACTGTTTTGGTTTGACCAAAGTACAAATGCAAGCCATCACTCCACCCTCAGTCAGTTATAATTCGTTTGAAAATTGTCGTGCCCTCTCCACCATCTTTGTGCCGACAGGCTGTAAGAGTGCCTATAACAAGTCTCCTTGGAATGCGTATACGATAATGGACTATACGAGCACGACAGTCAGCATATATGGCATCTATTATAACCTTGACTTATTCAATGAAACTGCAAGTGTGGCACCCGTCCCAGATGGAGAGGCTGCATATAGAGGCAACATCGAGATACCTGAAATAGAGATCTACGGAGGGTCGGTATATACAGTTACAGCCGTAGATGATAAATCTTTCTATGGCTGCGCATATTTGAAGGCTGTCACTATCCCGGGCTCTGTAGAGAGCATCGGGCAGCAGGCCTTCTATGACTGCAAGGGCTTGACGTCCATCTCCATACCCGCCTCAGTGACAAGCATCGGAATGCAGGCCTTCGCCCGTTCGGGCTTAACCTCCATCGCTATCCCCAACGCCGTGACAGAGATTCAGATGGGAACGTTCGACGGCTGTACGAGGCTGTCTACTGTCACCATCCCCAACACAGTGACAAGCATTGGCCAGCAGGCCTTCAATGGTTGCACCTCCTTGACATCCCTCACCATCCCCAGTTCCGTTACCAGCGTGTGCGACTATGCCTTCAGAAACTGCAGCAGGCTGACGAACATCTTCGTGAAATCCGTTACCCGACCGAGAGCCTCTGATAACCTGTTCAGCGGATGCGAACGCCTTCAGACCATCTATGTGCCGAAGGGTTCAGCCACGGTCTATAACAGGACGCCTTGGAATAACTACAAGATCGTGGAGAAGGCCATTAGAGTCTGTGTGGACGGCATCTATTATTCGCTGAACGGATACGAGCACAGCGCAGAAGTAACCAGTCCCCCGGTCCCGGATCTTTATACCGGAAGCCTCACCATCCCCGCCAACATCACCTACGAAGGACTGACCTACGAGGTGAACAGCATTGCCATGGACGCCTTCGAATGGTGCTCAGACCTCACGGAGCTCACCTTGAGCACAGCCACCCCTCCCGCCGCCGACCCGACCATCTTCATTGACTGCATGAGCCTCACCACCATCCACATACCCGATGGAAGTATGGCAGCATACAACTGCGCCCCCTGGTCAGACTTTATCCTCGTGGACGCCGGCAGAGAGCGCTTGATACAGCTGGTTGCGGATGTCAATAACTATGTGGAAGGGACAAGTAAGGCTGCCGTCATCCCCACTGCCGAGGTGACCAGACAAGCCAACGAGCTGTTGGACGAAGCCCGTGCCGATGTGACGAACATCGTGTATGATGTGACCACCGTTCAGCGCCTGCAGCAACTCCGCGACTATCTCGCTACCGGGCAGTTCGCTGGAGCAGAAGATGTGGACATTTCCTTCAACCGCAAATCTAACCACACCGGCTGGCAGTCGCTCTATGTGCCCTTCGACATTGCCTATGACGACATTGCCGACGACTTCGTGGTGGCAGAACTGAACAACTTCCACCAGTACGACGATGACAGCGATGGCACATTCGACCGCACCGAGCTGGAAGTGCTCCTTCTGAAATCCGGCGACATCATTGCCCACCACACCCCCTACGTCATCCGGGCCAAGGAAACGGGCACGCACTCCATCTCCCTGCCCAACGCAACTGTGTATGCTTCAGTCAACAACACCTTGGACTGCTCCTCGACGAAGATTCGCTATGTCTTCCACGGAACCTACCAAGGCGTGAGCGGCGCCTATATGTACGCCAACAACTGTTACGCCATGTCTAACGGCTCGCTCTGCAAAGCGAACTCGTCCAATGTCAACCTGAGCGCCTTCCGCTGGTATCTGAGCATGGAAGACAGAAACAGCACGCTGTCAAAAATGCCCGCCAAAATCAAGATCGTCTGCATCGATGACGACACAACGACTGACATCAGCGAGGTAGATGTGAAGTCCACTGACGAAAACGCCCCCATCTACGATCTCAACGGTCGCTTCGTGGGACGCAAAGCCCAACTCAACAACCTGCCCAAGGGCGTGTACATCATCAACGGCAAAAAAGTACTCCGATAAACATTTTATTATAAACATTTTATTATGAAGAAAGAATATATTCAACCTCAGACAGAAAGGATTCCGTTAATTTCTGAAAGCAACCTGCTCAATAATTCATTCATTGAAGTGGGCGGCGGCACTGACAATTTTGACTCCCCAAGGAAGAATGAAGACGACTTCGACGAAAACTGGGAAGATTGTCCTGAATCCTAATGACTGATTCCGCCGAGCCGGACGGTTCGCAGCAAGGCTGTGCTTTGGTCTTGGCATACCGACCCATCGGCAGACTTGGAAACCAATATGTGCATCCCAACCCCATCAGAGGTTTGGGATGCACTTTTTGTGA
>CALZMK010000411.1 GCA_945788545.1 uncultured Prevotella sp. | reverse complement strand
TGAGATAGAACTCAAACTCAGGATGGTCACTATAATAGTTTGCCATTTTCTTTCTTATTTTTTTGGAGTTATGTTGGGAAGTTATGATGGGAAGTTATGATGGGGAGTTAATGGGCCAATAGCGAATACCTATAGTGGTTGACTAAAGTCATTTTCTTGTACTCCTTTACAATAGGCATTTAAGAAACGACTTGCTTGATATATATCATAGGTCATTTCTTCAGCGGTCTTTTCTTCTATATAACCCAAATCTTTGGATAAAATAATGTAATACCTACATTCTTCCAAACTTCCTTGGGCAATATTCATAAGACGTAGTTTGTCGGCACGGCCAATCTTTTTATATCCTTCGGCAATGTTTGCTGCAATAGAAACTGCTGCTCTCTGAAATTGAGAACATAGTCCATATCTTTCCCATTCAGGAAAGTTGCGGGTTATGCTATATACCTTCAGGACGAAGGAATGGGCTTTTTGCCACGCAATCAGTTCTTGGAAACTTTGTGTCATACAGTTTTCCTTAATTGGTCCCGCCAAACTATTGGCCTTTTAACTCCCTATTATAACTCCCTATTATAACTTCTCCTCATAACTCCTCATATTATTTACTACTTTGTTTATAATACTTGATGAGTTTCGGAACGACCTCCTCGACTGTGCCTACTATCACGTAGTCGGCAATCTTGTTGATGGGTGCTTCGGGATCGCTGTTCACCGAGATGATGATACCCGAATCCTGCATACCGGCGATGTGCTGAATCTGACCGCTGATACCGCAGGCGATATACACCTTGGGATGCACGGTGACACCAGTCTGACCAATCTGACGGTCGTGGTCGATCCAACCGGCATCAACGGCGGCACGGCTTCCGCCCACCTCACCATGAAGCACCTTAGCCAACTGGAAGAGTTGGTCGAAGCCTTCCTTCGAACCTACACCATATCCACCGGCAACAACAATGGGCGAACCCTTGAGGTTGTGCTTGGCAGCCTCCACGTGATGGTCGAGCACCTTCACTACGTATGCCTCGGCAGATACATACTTGGATACCTCGGGATAAACAACCTCACCCTTGGCATTTCCCTCGTAGATAGCCTTCTGCATCACGCCTGAGCGCACTGTGGCCATCTGTGGACGATGGTCGGGGTTGACGATTGTTGCCACGATATTACCTCCGAATGCCGGACGAATCTGATAGAGCAGGTTGTCGTAGGTCTTCTGGTTCTTCTTGTCCTCATACGGACCAATCTCGAGTTCTGTACAGTCGGCTGTCAATCCGCTTGTCAGCGACGACGACACACGAGGACCGAGGTCGCGACCGATGACTGTGGCGCCCATAAGGCAGATCTGCGGATTCTCCTCCTTGAAGAGGTTGACAAGAATGTCGGTGTGGGGAGCCGATGTATATGGGAACAATCCCTCGCCGTCGAAGACGAAGAGTTTGTCAACACCGTAGGGCAGAATCTGCTCTTCCACCTTTCCCTTGATACCCGTGCCCGCAACTATGGCGTTGAGGTCAACACCCAGTTCATTGGCCAGTTTGCGGCCCTTTGTCAATAGTTCCTGTGAAACCTCCTGCACCTGTGTGCCTTCGATTTCGCAATATACAAATACGTTGTTCATAATCTTATTTCGTAGATTGGGGAAGTTAAGGAAGTTAAAGAAGTTAAGGAAGTTAAGGACAAATGATATGTCTGCTTCTGTTAAGGAATTGGAGCGCAAGAACTAATGTCTTTAACTTCTTTAACTTCCTTAACTTCTTTAACTTCCAATATATACTACTCCTTTTATCTTCCTTTATCTCCTTATATATTACCCTATTATCTTCTCGTTCAACAATTCCTTTATCAATCCCTCCACGTCGGCATCGCTGCCAGTGAGAGTCTTGCTTTCCTTGGCCTGGAAGACGATGTTCTTAACAGCCTTCACCTTGGTGGGCGAACCACTCAGACCACACTGCTGGGGATCGCCGTCAACATCAGCTACCGACCACTGGTTGAGAGTGAGGTAGGGACGCTCGTCGTACAACTCCTTGTATGGCATGTCGTCGGTGCGCTCCATGGGGGCAGTGGCACGCTTGTATTTCATCACGAGCTTCACGTTGCATGGGCGGCAGGGAGCTGCACTTCCGTTGACGGTGACAACAACAGGCATAGGAGCCTCTACAGTCTCGGCACCACCGTCGATGAGTCGGCGGATGGTGAGCTTGCCGTCCTCGCATTTTTCGATGCTTTCGGCGTAAGTCACCTGGTTGAGACCCAACTTCTGTGCCACCTGTGGACCCACCTGTGCAGTGTCGCCGTCGATGGCCTGGCGACCGCCGATGACGATGTCAACATCACCAATCTTCTTGATGGCAGTGGCAAGAGCATACGAGGTAGCGAGTGTGTCAGCTCCGGCAAACAGACGGTCGGTAAGCAGCCAACCAGTGTCGGCACCACGATAGAGACCCTGGCGGATAATCTCAGCCGCACGGGGAGGACCCATCGTCAGAATACCGACGGTGGAACCAGGATTCTGCTCCTTCAGGCGAAGAGCCTGTTCGAGCGCATTAAGATCTTCAGGATTGAAGATGGCGGGCAGAGCGGCACGGTTGACCGTTCCTTCGGCGGTCATGGCGTCCTTGCCCACATTTCTTGTGTCAGGAACTTGCTTTGCAAGTACTACAATTTTCAAACTCATATTT
>CALZMK010000410.1 GCA_945788545.1 uncultured Prevotella sp. | reverse complement strand
TCCATAGACACCTTCAAGCCTACCCTTCCAATCAAACTCCATTCCTAATTCCTCATTCCTAATTTTTAATCCACGTGCACCGGTATCTCTCTCTTGATACTCTGTTCGAGAGAAATAAGCGTTTCGGTAGCCACAACACCGGGAATGCCCTGCAACTGGTGGTTGAGAAGCGACATAAGCTGTTCGTTGTCGCGCGCATAAAGCTTGACGAGCATAGTATAAGGTCCTGTGGTGAAGTGACACTCCACAATCTCGGGAATATGAACCAGACGCTCCACCACCTCCTTGTACATACTACCCTTCTCGAGGGTGATACCCACGTATGTGCATGTGGAATATCCAAGGCTTTTGGGGTTGACATCAAACCCACTTCCCATGATGACATTGCCATCTATCAGATGCTGTACTCTCTGATGGATAGCCGCACGGGATACATTACACTCTGCTGCCACATCCTTGAAAGGAATACGGGCGTTTTTTGATAGGATACTAAGTATCTTCTTGTCAAGATTATCAATCTTTTCCATTGCTTTTTTGCTGTTATATTATACACATAGTTTGCAAATTGTCAGCAAAAGTAGGCATAATAATTGATATACGCAAGTATTTTGAGCAAAAAATTGCAAAAATACCTGTTTTTCTATCATTTTGACGGGCAAAGTATCTCCATTAGCTCCTTCATACCCTCAGAAGCGCCTTTTTGTATCTGCTTCACTCCCGACACGGAAGCTGTCACTGGTTTGGGGTCGATGAGGTAAACGGGCACTCCTGCCTTGACGTATCTCACCAGTCCTGCCGCGGGATATACATTAAGCGACGTACCTATTATAATAAATATGTCGGCATCCATTGCCTCGCGTGCCGCCGGTTCGATCATCGGAACAGCCTCACCGAAGAAAACGATGAATGGGCGAAGCAATGAACCATCGCCTGCCTTTGTGCCAGGAACAACGGTAGGATTCTCTGGAGTGAGCTGCACATGATAGCGCTCATCGTCGGGATCGATGCTCGAGCACATCTTCATCAGTTCACCGTGCAGGTGAATCACCTTCGACGAACCGGCACGCTCATGCAGGTTGTCAACGTTCTGAGTCACCACTGTGACATCGTAATACTTCTCAAGTTCTGCCACCAGACGATGACCCTCATTGGGTTTCACTCCGGCATACTTGGTGCGAAGCATATTATAGAAGTTATTCACCAAGGTGGGGTCAGCCTCCCAACCCTCATGACTTGCCACTTGCTGAACGGGGTATTTCTCCCATAGTCCGTCAGCATCACGGAATGTGGATATTCCACTCTCTGCCGACATACCGGCACCTGTTAAAACAACGATTTTCTTCATACTCTTATCCTTATTTCTTCTTAAAGTTGCACAAAAATAGTGATTTTTCCCGAAATATGTGCACTAAATCAAAGAAAAATAGTAACTTTGCACGATTTATTAATAATAATTGCCCCAAAAGGGGTAAAAATTTTAATTTTTAACACATAAAAAGAATGGATAAACTTAGCTACGCCCTTGGTTTGGGCATTGGCCGACAGTTGGCACAGATGGGTGCCAAAGACATGAACATCGACGACTTCGCAATGGCTATCCGCGATGTCATCGAGGGTAATGACCTGAAAGTGACCAACCGTGAGGCGCAAACTATCGTGAACGACTATTTCCAGAAGCAGGAAGAGAAAATGAGAGCCGAACTGGCTGAAAAAGGTAAGGAAGCAAAGGAAGCCGGTGAGAAATACCTGGCTGAGAACGCAAAGAAAGAGGGTGTTGTCACTCTGCCCAGCGGATTGCAATATCAGGTGCTTAAAGAGGGCAACGGTCGCAAGCCGAAGGCTACCGACTCTGTGGTGTGCCACTATGAGGGTATGCTTATCGACGGAACAATGTTCGACAGCAGCATTCAGCGCGGTGAACCGGCTACATTCGGTTTGCAGCAAGTTATTGCAGGATGGACCGAGGGTCTGCAACTGATGCAGGAGGGCGCAAAGTATCGTTTCTTCATCCCTTATCTCCTTGGTTATGGCGAAAGCGGTGCCGGACAGAGCATTCCTCCCTTCTCGGCTCTTATCTTTGACGTGGAGCTTATCGAAGTCAAATAGATTTGACTTCGAAATTAAAAAATTAAAAAATTAAAAGATTAAAGAATTAAAGTAATAAAATATTAATTGCAATGAAGAAGTATTCATTTATGGCCGCTTTGGCCATTGTGGCAGCTGGTATGGTCAGCTGCGGCAAGTCAACTCCTAAGGCAAACCTTAAGAGCGATGTTGACACACTTAGCTATGCCATCGGTATGGCTCAGACTCAGGGTCTGAAAGAGTATCTCGTTGAACGTATGGATGTGGATACAACCTACATGAAGGAATTCATCAAGGGTCTCAACGAGGGTGCAAATGCTGGTGACGACAAGAAGAAGGCTGCTTACTATGCAGGTATCCAGATTGGTCAGCAGATCAGCAACATCATGATGAAGAACATCAATCGTGAGGTGTTTGGCAATGACTCCACCAAGACTATCTCTTTGAAGAATTTCATGGCTGGATTCGTGTCAGGAGTAACTGGCAAGAATGGTCTTATGACTGCCGAGCAGGCTAGTATGACTGCACAGTCAAAGATGCAGCAGATGAAGTCTGAGCAGATGATGAAGCAGTATGGCCCCAACAAGGAGAAGGGTGAGAAGTTCCTGG
>CALZMK010000409.1 GCA_945788545.1 uncultured Prevotella sp. | reverse complement strand
AAGAACGCTACCACACTGATTAGGATAACAATGGCTATCAGGGCACATACTCCTCCAAGAATGTATTTCTCATTACGCTCAAAGAAGCTTATGGGTTTGCCGAAATAGATGGCATTCTTGGGATAGAGATTCTCGGGGATGCCGTATTTCTTCAACGTCTGGTAGTTCAGGTATGTGTTGGCGTTGTCCAACTTCACCAAGGGCATATCCTTGGGTTGCACACCGTTCTCTATCTTCATAAGCACGCTGATGAGGGCGGATTGCAGTTCTTCGGAAGTAGAATATATACCGCCGGCAAGCACTCCATCGCGTATGCCCACATCAAAAAGACCGAACACCACATCATCGGTCAGCGAACTGGCTATATATCTCATGGCATTATCAGGATAAAGGGCACGGTTGGCGGAGTTCTTGCTCTGACTGAACCACGAGTCGAAGATAACCGCGGTATGCTTTGGAAGTGTGGCCAAGCGGGTTTTCAGTTGGGCTGTGGTGAGCTCTCTGTTGTTGAGGTCGATAAGGTCGAGACTCGGATATTTCTCCCTAACTATCCGTTTGGCCTTTTCCCTCACCATAAATCCTATCTGCCATGTGTCGCTCACGAGGGCAAGGTGTCGGGTCTGCGGTTTCAGACGCAAAGCGAGTCCTATGGTGGGCTCAACAAAAAACGGGTCGTTGATGAGTGTGGCATTTATTCCCTTGCGCGAGTCAGCCAATGAAATTTTCATGTCGTCGGTAATCTCGCGGCAAGAACTGTAGTTAGCGGCACTGATGGTGTAGGTGCCGGAGAAAAGGGCAACGCAGGGCACATTCTTCCATTCCTCAGACATATATGTACGATACATTATCCAGGCTTCCTCGCCAAGCAGCACCACGACATTCTTCTTGTTGGCATCGTGTTCGGCCATCAGCCGCTCAGCCTCATGGTGCATGAAACTGCTGTCACGATTGGCTACGAGGTCGAGATAATCCACCTCGACATTCCATTTGCGGTCAACCGAAAAGTGTGAAACAATAGAACTTTCAAGAGCTCCGGCCCAACCGTATCCTTGAAAATACGAACTGAGCACGAGCACCTTGTTTTCTTGTCTAACAGATGTCTTCCCGCCGTCGGCCGCCAAAACATTCAATTTGGCCATAACGGCAATGATAATCAATAACAATAGTTTTTTATTCATGACATATTATTGTTTTGCTGTGGGTCTTTAGGTCCATTATTTAATTTTTCTTCATTACGCTGTTGAAGTAATAACTTTTGGGACTGATACCTTTTAACTTTACAAAGTAGCGATGAAACGACGAGAGGGAATTGAAGCCACTCTTCTGCGCCACTACCAACATCGATTTCCTGCCTCGTTCGGGCATCATCTCGATGATACGACACGCCTCGTTGATTCGGAAAGTGTTGATATAGTCGAAGAATGACGTGTTGAGCGTATTGTTCAGGTAGTCCGACAGGTAAGTCCTGTTGGTGCCGATGGCAGTGGCCACGTCGGTTATGGTAAGCTTCGGACTGAGATAGAGTTTGTCTTGACTCATCTTCTGTTCTAACTTTACTGCCAATATGTAGTTAAGCGACACTACATCATCATCTGACTTGGGTTCTTCAAATTCCTCAGTAGCTGGCTCATCTTCCGTTTCGACCGGCTTCAGGATTCTAACCACCCGATGTCTTCTTGAAAAGAGGAAAAGGAATGTCCATAATGCCATGGAAAAGATATTGTATAGTGCTTCGCTTAGCCATGTGGTATGGGCGAACGCCAAGTTATACACAAACAGTGTTAAGAAAAATGCTACACTCGACACCACAACCCAAGCTACATCGATATTTTCCTTATAGGAATAGTTAAGTTTTATATATTGTCGATACCTCACCGAGAACACGACAACGAGGTACATGGTTGCCACAGCCATGACAAGAGCAACTGAAAAAGCGCAAAAAACCACGATTTCATCGGGGAAAATCAAGAATAGCGGTATGAATAACGCCTGCATAGACAACAATGCGGCTAACTGACGGCGAGTGGGATAACCAGGATTGGTGGCTTCGATGAAGAAGGCACAGAGAAGAGGTATGAACAGAAGGTCGACAGTGATGACAAAATCATTGAGCCAAAAGGAGTCTTTCCATTGCGCAAAGAGGAACACAGAATCCTTTATGTAACCGAAAGCAAGGAATATAGTTGTATAGAATAATAGTCTCATCATCCTGTTGCGGTGTCTGTATGTATATAGTTTAATACACCAGAACACGAAGAATAGTGATATGGCGCCCCGTATAAAATGGGCAAATGCTTCAACTGTCGATAATTGTTGTTCCATAAGTAAAGTATGTAATACTTCTTAATAGGTGAAATTTACTCTGCAAATATACAACTTTAATTCATAATACACTGCTGTCAGGAACGAATAATAGAGGAAAAATCTTAGTTTTTTCCGTATTGACACATTTTTTTCGTATTGACACGATTTATAATAGCAATAAAGCCGCCTTCAAGAGCTCTCGAAAGCGGCCTTTTCTCCATTTATCATTTCCCTACAGGGTTGTCTTTCGTAATAAAATCGGGACGACGAATCTTTGTCATACGCATCTGCTCCTCTGTGTCGGGAGTCCTGATATTGACATCCAAGCCAAGGGCGGTACAGGGTCGAGTAGAGCGAGGGAGTTTCACCCTCACCCTCTCACAGAACCGTGCGTGAA
>CALZMK010000408.1 GCA_945788545.1 uncultured Prevotella sp. | reverse complement strand
ATCTGTAAGTGGTGGTTTGGTTGTTTGGTCGTTTAGTGGTTTAGTTGACTGCTTCACTTAAAGATAGTCAATTACAGCCACAAACTACTAAACAACCAAATCACTAAACAACCAAACTCTCGACTATAGTGTTGCTGATGGCCGTTTTTTCTGCTAAACAACTAAACAACTAAACAACTAAACAACTAAACAACCAAACCACCAACAGCCTCTGATGCGACGATTTCAGAACAATATGGGTGCAAGTCGTCTTGCACTGCCTGTAATGGTGCTTTACAGCGTGTGTCTGTGGGGACTTATGCTCCTTGCAGACTATACGTTGTGGCCACAATGCCTGATATTCCTTGTCAATACATATCTCATGATGGAGCTGAACAACCGCAATGCCCTCATGAGACGATACAGCCGCATGGTGAGCTGTGCATACATAGCGTTCATGCTCATGTGCCCATGGCTGCTGAGAAACATGGAAGTCATGGGCATACAGACATTCTTCCTGCTCACGATGACGCTGCTGTTCATGACCTATCAGGAACACAGCCGTATAGGCGGGAAATACGGCGCCTACCTGTTCCTCGGCATCGCCGCCATGATATGGCCTCCACTGGCCTTTGTATTGCCGTTGTTATGGATAGCCGATGCATTTTTCCTGATGTCGTTCAGTTTCAAGTCTTGGCTCGCTTCGCTCCTCGGACTGGCAACACCAATGTGGTGCATACTGCCGTACATCGTGATAGAGGGCAGGTATGAACTACTCGACGCGTGGCTCGACGCCCTTATGCTTGACGACAGCACGATACAGGCATTCCGTGACATAAACACCATATTGCCGTCGGCACTGCCTCTGCCGCCTATGAAACTCGCGGCCGAATCGCTCGTCCTGGCAATGTCAATCACAGGGATGATACATTTCCTGCGTCACAGTTCCGATGACAAAATCCATGTGAGGATGCTCTTCAACGTCTTCAATCTCATAGCCATGGCATTCTCCTTGGCATTGGTTTTGCTGTATGTCCTGCCGCTGAACGACGTGCCGGGAACAGACATACTGTTCGGGATAATACTCGTCTGCGCCAGCCCTCTCACGGCACATTATATCAACTTCACATCGACACGCCTGACAAACATATCGGTGATAATCGCCATGGTGCTTGTCCTGGCATTGACAATAATACCTCTTCTGCAAGAATGGACGATATTGTAACCATACTTGAAGGCTACGGATATATAGGAATGTTCGTGGCAGCCTTCATCGCCGGCAGCGTATTCCCATGGAGCAGCGAAGCCATAATGCTCGGACTGCAGGCGGCAGGCCTGGACCCTGTCGGCCTTGTCGTATGGGGTACGGCAGGCAATGTGCTGGGTTCCATGTTCAATTACTGGGTGGGACATCTCGGCAGGCTCGACTGGATAGAGAAATATCTGCATGTCAAGAAGGAGTCGCTCGACAAGGCCGAGCGTTTCATGCACGGGCATGGAGCATGGATAGGGTTCTTTGCGTTCCTGCCTATCATAGGCAGCGCCATCACCATCATGCTCGGTCTCATGCGTGCCAACATATTCATCACGATGACATCGATAACGATAGGCAAGCTGCTGCGTTACGCACTGCTTGTGTGGGGAGCGCACTTTGTCCTGTGACATGTCTGATGTCGCCGCGGCATCTCTGCCGATGTAGGGCGAGTGAGGAAACTTTATTTTAAAACATATATAGACTATGGCAACAATCTGGACCAGACGCAAGGAAGACGCTGCGCGGGACAAGCGAACGGCAACTCCATGGAACACCATGACAGAGAACACTGCAGCATCGTCGGCAGACGGCTCTTCCACGGCGGAAATAGCGAGGAAGGCAAAACCTCAAGACGCGAAAGTGTACAATACGGAATCGCCGAAATGACAGGAGTCGTCTTGTGCGGTTGAGCTGTCTGTGAGGGCTTGCATACAGCCTGTACAGGGAATATTGGCCCGATAGTGCATTGTTCCCTTCTAACTTGACAGAAGGTGAAAAAGTTCACTTTACAATACTATATGTCACAATATCAGTGATGCTATTTTTTTGATATAACTTCAACATATCCCTTTGTGCATAAGGTTATTGGTTATCTCTAGTGGAGATTTCTTTGACTATCGTAAAAGGAGAAAATCAATTTTGCTCATTCTTCCATTTGAGCATCTTATTGTAGATCTTTCTTTTAAATACCATAACGATGTTTATTTTTCTTGTTGCAAAGTTATATGAAAAAAAGAAATATCCACATCTTTTTGTGTAAAATGTCGGTAAATCCCTGAATCTTGCGTGTTCCAACTTATTACTGCCAGATACATTCAGCCCAAATCGGTTCATTGGATTTCAATTTGTTTCGTTTTTATCTCTGTTTTATTGCAACCATTTCGGCAAAGGCATAGTTGGGCTATGTGACTGAGCGAACAGGTGGAAACTGCCGAAAAGAACAAGCTTTATCCATACAAGATTGTGGGAATTACTCAGCTACATATAATATCGTTTGGTTTTGTTTACTTACTTATATCTCAGCGTTGTCCTTTCCAATCGTTATGGATAGCCGAGACAGTAGTGTGCTATATGGTGTTAGGGTGCCTGCGAAATATCTTTTGAGATACCGTTTGTCAACGTGTTTTATGATTGTTTTTCCTAAATTCCGCAGCATTTTAGTTTAACTTATTTTATAAGTACCTGAGCA
>CALZMK010000407.1 GCA_945788545.1 uncultured Prevotella sp. | reverse complement strand
CCACCTTCGATCTGCATTTCGGTCTGGTTGTTCTTTGCCTTACCGCAGATGATGATTCCACCCCAGTCACCAGGCTTGCGGCTCCCGGGAGCCTCCTCAGAGGTGAAGACGATAGGCTCTGTGGCAGAGCCTTTTGCGATGAGTTTGCCGCCACGCTCGCAGATGAGCGATGCCTTGGTCTGCTTGTCGCCCTTGATCACTGTACCCGGTTCGATGGTCAGTTCGGCGCCGTTGGCGATATATACCCATCCCTTGAGAAGATAGGTGCCTTTCTTAAGAGTCTGCTTACCTGTGAATACGAACTCGGCGTCGCCATTACCAATCTGCGCTCCATTAGCGTTCTCGCTGTTGTCAACCTCGCTGAAGAGGATGTGGTCGCATGACTTGAGTCCGCCGTCGGTGCCCCAGGTGTATTTCTCAGTTGGAGTGGGGTCGGGTGTAGGGTTGTCGCCATTGTTGTTGTCGTCGTCACTGCTGCATGATACCATGCACATTGCAAGCGACATAATGCTTGCCATTGTCAAAAACTTTACTTTTTTCATTTTCATCGTGATTTTATATTAATAAAAATTGTTTCTTTTTGGGGGAGTTATGAGGGGAAGTTATGAGGGGAAGTTATGAGGGGAAGTTATGAGGGGCCAAATGTCTATGCGCTAAAACTAATGGCCTTTTAACTCCCCATTATAACTCCCTAATATAACTCCCCATTATTACTCCTTAGAATGTCGCCACTGCCGAGATACCGATGTTGCGTCCTGGCTTATACTGGCGTGTTATCTGCACCACCTCGCGAGTTGAGCCGTCGGGATTCTTCGCCTCGGCGAATTGCTTGTAGCTCACCTTCTGGGCAAGGATGTCGCGGATGTTGGCCTTTATCTCCCAGTGATTGCCGAACTTCTTGGATATGGTGAAGTCGAGCACGTCGCGGGGCATCTCGTAGCTGTCGGGCACTCGGGCGTTGTCCTCGCTGCCGGTGCTGCCCTCACTGCGACCAACGCCGATGATTCGCTTGCCTATGCGATTGTAGAGCAGTGAGAGGGAGAGCTGCTGCTTGTCGTTCTTATAAAAAAGGCCGGTGTTAACGAGGTAGGGCGACTGACCCTGCATCGGTCGGTTCTCATTGCGCGAACCGGCGGGGAAATTCACTCGCGAGGGGATGAGCGTTCCGTTGAAAGAGAGAGATAAATTGCGCAGACCTATGAACGAGAGGTCCTTACGGATGTCAAGCTCCACTCCGAAGTTGTCGGCACTCTCGGCATTCTCGTAGGAATACACGAGACTCGTGCCACCAGCCACTGTATATGTCCATTCTATGGGGTTGTCGAAATGCTTGTAGAATCCCGCTATCGTGATCTGTTCGCCACGCGAGGGATAGAACTCATAGCGTAGATCGACGTTGTGTATGTAGCATGATTTCAGATCCACGTTTCCCTGCACGTGTGAGGCAAGGTCGAAGTCGTAATACACCGATGGCGACACCTCGCGGAACTCGGGGCGGTTGACCGATTTGCCGTAAGCCAAGCGCACCTGGTGCTTGTCGTTGAACTTATACACGGTGTTGACCGACGGGAAGAAGTCATGGTTGCGATAGAATCGGCTCTGCGGACTCTCGACGTCATCGCGCGAGTTGGTGATGAGTTCCATCTGATTGAACTCATATCTTAATCCCGCATGTATGTTAAATCTGCCGAAGGGCAGCGATGCCGCGAGATAACCTGCGCCGAGGGTGTTGTGCCCCTTGTAGTTGTTGCGCATGCAAAGCTCTTCGATGAGCGAGAGGTTGTTGCCGCCGAAGTATTGCTCGTTGGAGAGCAGTTCGGTCATGTCCATCTTGCGGAATCCCTCGGGCAGGGTGTTCTGCTCCAAGTCCCATGTGTAGATAAACTGTCGGGTGTTGTATTCGCGTGAGCGGTATTCGCCATAGGCACCAATCTTCAGTGAGGGAGAGAACGAACCGAAGTGGAAGTCGTGCTTCTCGTTGATGTTGGCAGATACGATATGCTCGTCGAGCTTGGTGAACTCGCGGTTGATCTCGTTGCCCGCGGTGAGCATCATCGTGCCGCGCTCCAGTGCATCGTCGATGGTATATCGCTTGCGGTCGGGCATACGTCGGTTGGCGTATGAATAGCTCGCGCTCCACTCAAGATTGTCGTCGGTGAAGGTGTGCTTCCCCGTCAACTGGGTGTTGTAGGTGATACGGCTGCGATAGTAGTACTCGGCACCTATCTCGTTGTCCGACTGAGCGTTAATGCCCGAGCGGTCGGTATAACGCTTGTTGGTGAGACTGTTGAAGATGTTCTTCAACTCATACTTGTTGTTGCCCGACTTGGAGAGCAGGGCGAGGTTGAGCATGGCTCCAATGCGAGTGTTGTTGTTATACTGGTTGTCGGTGGAGTGGCGCAGGTAGTTGCTGCGGTCGTTGGCAGAGTCATACACGCCGAAGAGGTTGTTGATCATGTCGCTGTACGACCTCGTTTCGTTAGTATAGTTGACAGCTCCCACCATACCTAACTTGCTCTCGCCGACGGTCCATCGGCGGCTCCAGTCGGCACCCAATTTCAGGTCGCCTATGGGCTTACGTCTCTTCACCCTCCAGTTGTTGTTAAGTCCGCTGCCGAGGAGATCTACCTTGCCGTCATTGATATAGTCGCTGCTGAGGTTGGCATAACGGAACGACTTGAAGTCGGTGGCATCATTCCAGT
>CALZMK010000406.1 GCA_945788545.1 uncultured Prevotella sp. | reverse complement strand
GACATGAGCATACACTCAGAGCGGAGCATGTCCTGCCAGAGGATAAGACTGCCCTCTGTTTCTTTTTTAAGGAAACGGACGTCGGCAGAGAGTCCCTCGCCTACCACAGTGAGGAAGCCCGCCCCGTTCATAGCCTCAAGCACTACTCGTCCCTTACCACGATCGTGAACGCGGAACTGACTGGCACCACTGTTGTATTCTCTTGAACCCTTGCCGCACATGTGAAGCATTCCCTGCTTGTGGGCAAAGGCATAGGAACTGTCATTTAGATTGCAAAGGCGGATAACCTTGCCAATAGGCAGATTGGCGGTGCGATCTGCCATCGGTTCATCCACTTGCCAATCATCGAAGGATGCCACACCACCTTGTTTGCCAAGAGTGTTATAGGCAAACATTGAGAGACGCACACCCTGGAAGGTCTTCAACTGATAGGGCATGAGAATCTCACCACCCATCTGCTTGAACTCCTTGCCGTCGAGACTATATAATAATGTACCCGTAGCCTTGTCGAAATCACCCGTCATACGGAGATAAACCTTTGTGGCAGTGATGGCGGTAGTCTCGGTCTTGTTGCCATTTTGGTCATACCACTTAATCTTCAACGACTTGCCCGACTTCTCCACTCCTATGAGAGCGTAGGGCATGTTGAGCACTGCGAGTCCGGCAATGTCACCATCCTTGAGCTTGCTGGCATCGAGAGTAATTGTGGTGGTAGATACCGGACCGATGGCACGCTGGGTGAGGGTGTTGCGAGCCCAGAGATAATCCTTGGCAGGCATGGCTGTGATATTGAATCGTCCACCCTTGAGCGACCACTTGCCCGCAAGCGGTTCGTGGTTCCACTGCCATACGGGCTTCAATGTCTTGCCGCTGAAATCATCGCAGCGGTCATAAGGAGCGAAGCCCCCTGCTTCCTCATTCCCCACGTTTGGTTTAAACCATGTTCTGGGTCCGCGTCCGAGATTTCCGGGAACACCGAAATAGGGATATCCATCCTTCCAAGTAATGGGGACAAGACAGCAGGTGCGTCCCACGGCATTGAAGTCGAGCATGGATATTGCCCACCATTCGCCGTTGGGGGTATCCACGATACCACCCTGATGGATGGTGGCGCAACCCATATAGTTGCCGCCGCCTTTTGAGATGTTAAATTCAAATCCAGGAGCAGGAACAGGCGAACCGAGACTGACATTACGCACCGACTTGGCCACCTTGGTGCCGAGAGTCTCCATCATGTTGATGGTGCGCGTCTCATAGGGTCCCCATATATTGTCGGCAACGGCACACTGCTGGCGTCCCATCGGCGAGTAGTCGGTGGAGATGATATAGTATTTGCCGTTGATCTTATAGGCATGATGTCCCTCACCCATAGCCGAGCCGTCGGGGATAATCTCGCGATCGCTACCCTCGACAAAACCGCTGAAATCGGGCTTTATCTCAGTGCAACGCACTGCCCCATACTTATGAATGGCATATACCTTACCGTCGTCGTCGAAGAGTACGGAGAGGTCGTAGATGTTACCCTTGAGATTGATATGCTGCCACGGTCCCTCAGCCTTGTCGGAGATGAACACCTGCATACCATGTCCGTTGATATTCGAGAAGATATAGAACTTACCGTTGTGATAACGGATAGATGGAGCCCATATACCTTGTCCGTAAGCCTCCTTGCCGTTCTCAAGGCAGAACTCGTCGCCAAGTCCAAAGAAATCCTGCATTGTGTAGCTACAGAAACGCCAGTTGACGAGGTCCTTAGAATGAAGTACGACTACACCCGGCAGACAGTGCATAGTGGTGCCGGCAAGATAGTAGTCCTCGCCCACGCGGATGACATCGGGGTCACTGAATTCATCGTAGAACAAGGGATTGGTGTAAGTGCCATTCCCGTTGTCGGCAGTCCACGACTGTGCCGTGGCATTGTTCACGCCAATCATCGCAAGCAAGGCGACAATGACTGATTTAAAGGTTTTTCTCATAATTATTATCTTTTGCTTTATAGTTATTGCTGCAAAATTACATATTCTTTCTTGAATCACCAAATTAATTGTTTAATATTTATATTTTATTTATTTCTCTTTGGCTCCAAAATAGCTGTAGTGATTGTTGTCGGGATTGACAACGATTTGCTCCACCACTATCTCGGGGTCGATCATCACTATGCGGAGAGTGTGCTTGCCAGGAGAGACATTGAGAGGCACATTGAGCCAAAGGTTATACTTGCTATATTTTGCGATGATGTCGGCAGTCTCAGCGGCATATTCCTCACCGAAGACACTGCGGGTGAAACCTTCGAGCCACGCTTTCTCGTCGCCCGGTTGGATGGCATCGGGATTCCATGCATAATCCATGATGAAATTGATAGGCACCTCCTTGGGTTTGAGGTCGCCCACGTTGATAATCCAAATGCGGTCGATGCCCGACTTATACGCAAGATTGAATTGCTCGCGCAGTTTGGGAATGGTGGTATAGTCATAACGCGCCAAACCCTTGCCCGTGCCGATAAACATCTGTCCATCCTTAGTGCAAAGCAGCGAACGCACAAGATTATGAGGAATCGAAAGCGAGTCGCGACTACTGTAATAGTAGTTGACGAAATGATAACCATCAAACCGATTAAGGCCGAAGTCCGAGGCTATCCACACACAGCCGTACTTGTCTTGGCACAACTGTGTGACAAGACTATTTGTAAGTTTGTCGTATTCATACA
>CALZMK010000405.1 GCA_945788545.1 uncultured Prevotella sp. | reverse complement strand
AGTTGAAGGGATTCGACCACAGCCTGTTTGAAACACTTAGAAACATCTATCGCAACTTCAGTCAGGCCGACGCTCAGAGGGTGAAGACCATCGAGCAAACCACCAACCACGACGTCAAGGCAGTGGAATACTTTATCAAGGAGGAACTTGACAAGATTGGAGGTCTCGACGACTACAAGGAATTCATACATTTCGGATTGACGTCACAGGACATCAACAATACCAGTGTGCCCCTTTCTATCAAGGAGGCACTCGAAGAGGCATATTATCCCCTCGTCGAGGAACTGATAGCTCAGCTTCGCTCGTTTGCAGAGGAATGGAAGGACGTGCCCATGTTGGCAAAGACCCACGGACAGCCAGCTTCCCCCACCCGTCTGGGCAAGGAGGTGATGGTGTATGTATATCGCCTCGAACAGCAGTTGGAGAGCCTTAAGCAGGTGCCCATGACTGCCAAGTTTGGCGGTGCCACCGGCAACTACAACGCCCACCACGTGGCATATCCTGAATACGACTGGCGCGAGTTTGGCAATAAGTTTGTCAGCGAGAAACTCGGACTCCAGCGCGAGCAATACACCACCCAGATAAGCAACTACGACTGGCTCGGTGCGGCATTCGACGCCATGCGCCGCATCAATACCATCGTCATCGACCTCGACCGCGACTTCTGGATGTATATCTCAATGGACTATTTCAAGCAGAAGATAAAGGCTGGTGAGGTTGGATCAAGTGCCATGCCCCACAAGGTGAACCCCATCGACTATGAGAACAGTGAGGGCAACCTCGGTATTGCCAATGCCATACTGCAGTTCCTGGCACAGAAATTGCCAGTGAGCAGACTGCAGCGCGACCTTACCGACTCCACCGTACTACGCAATGTGGGTGTGCCAATGGGACACAGCATCATTGCCTTCCAAAGCACACTCAAGGGACTGCGCAAGCTCATCCTCAACGAGGAGAAGATAGCAGCCGACCTCGACAACACATGGGCGGTAGTGGCAGAGGCCATTCAGACAATACTGCGCCGCGAGGCTTATCCACATCCTTATGAGGCTCTGAAAGCCCTCACCCGCACCAACAAGAAGATGGACGAAGAGACTATCCACGAGTTTGTCAAGGGTCTCGACGTGAGCGACAGTGTGAAGGCTGAGCTCATGAACATCACTCCCCACAACTACACGGGAATATTTTAACTCATTCATATAACATTATTAAGAAAGAAACAAAGCATTATTTCGAGAGAATTATTTAGATTTAGATTTTAGGATTTACATTAAAGACTCATTATCATGGAAGAGAACGAAAAGAAGACAGAGAACTTCTCTGCAGAACAGAACAACGAAAGCCGCGAGGGCTATCAGTCAACAGGCCGTCCGGGCGGCTATCAGAACTACCGCACACCAGGACGTTCACCGCGTCCACGCATTAACACCGGACAGCGCCCACGTACTACATCTTATGACAGAACAAAGAAGGACGAAGGCGGATTCCGCCCCGAGGGATTCGGAGCAGGACTGCAGGCAGGACCTCAGCAGCGCCCGTCATATCGTCCACGATATAACAACGAAGGAGGCTACAACCCACAGGGACAGCAGCGCGGTGGATACCAGCAGCGCGGAGGCTACGGTCAGCAGCGTGGTGGATACCAGCAGCGCGGTGGCTATGGCCAGCAGCGTGGTGGATACCAGCAGCGCGGTAGCTATGGCCAGCAGCAGGAGGGCTATGGACAGCAGGAGAGCGGATTTAATCCTCAGGCACAGCGTGGTGGATATGGTCAGCAGCGTGGCGGATACCAGCAGCGCGGTGGATATGGTCAGCAGCGTGGTGGATACCAGCAGCGCGGCGGTTACCAGCAGGGTGGTCGCGGTGGATATGGCCAGCAGCGTGGAGGATACCGTCAGCACACTCCTGGCTATGATCCCAATGCAAAGTATAGCATGAAGAAGCGTATCGAGTACAAGGAGGAGAACTACGATCCCAATGAGCCGATTCGCCTCAACAAATATCTCGCCAATGCAGGTATCTGCAGCCGTAGGGAGGCAGACGAATACATACAGGCAGGAGTAATCACCGTAAACGGTGAGGTTGTTACTGAACTCGGAACAAAGGTGTTACGCACCGATGAGGTGAAGTTCCACGACCAACCTGTAAACATCGAGAAGAAGGTATATGTGCTCCTCAACAAACCCAAGGACTATGTGACAACAAGCGACGACCCACAGCAGCGCAAGACCGTGATGGATCTCGTGAAGAACGCATGCCGCGAGCGCATCTACCCTGTAGGACGTCTCGACCGCAACACCACCGGTGTACTGCTTCTCACAAATGACGGTGACATGGCATCCAAGCTCACTCATCCTAAGTTCCTCAAGAAGAAGATTTATCACGTATATCTCGACAAGAACGTCACTGCACATGACATACAGCAGATACGCGACGGTATCCAACTTGAGGATGGCGAAATCCAGGCTGACGCATGCGAATATGCCGACGAGAAGGACAAGAAGCAGGTGGGCATCGAGATTCACAGCGGCAAGAACCGTATCGTGCGTCGTATCTTCGAGAGCCTCGGCTATCGTGTCACCAAGCTCGACCGAGTGCAGTTTGCCGGACTCACCAAGAAGAACCTTCGCCGCGGCGACTGGCGCTACCTCACCGAGGAGGAAGTTGACCGCCTGAGAATGGGAGCATTTGAATAAAAAGAAGACGCCC
>CALZMK010000404.1 GCA_945788545.1 uncultured Prevotella sp. | reverse complement strand
TTTATCAAATGAGCCACCAAAAACGGCAGTTTTCGAGGCATTGCAGGAGGTAGCGTGTTTCTTAACTCCTTGTTATTCAACTTCTTAGTGTTTTCTGATATCTGATTTGCCATAATGATATATATATTTATTGTAATGTAATTATTGTAATGTAATGAAAAGTCGGTCAACGATGAGATGACCCTCGGGCACACTGTTGTATAGCCTTCCCTGTCGAAGCTCCTTCAGGTTGCGCTCGTCGAAGATTCTCTCCAAAGCCTTTGCAGGGAACACACCCTCGCCCTTCGTCCACACCGGCGAGCCGCCACCCCTATTAACAGTAGGGAAGTCCGACGCCCACACACGTCCCAAGAAGTAGGCAAGCAATGTCTTGCTGCCAAGCATCCACGTGGCGCCTCCGTTGCCGTCACACACCACATACCCCATCTCCATGGCTCTCGTCAGAGGTTCTATGTCCTCAGCCATCACCAGCACTCTCATCGGCAGTTTTGTAGAGGCTGCCAACTCCATAATCGAATTATTTTTCATAAGTAAGAAATATTATAGGTTTGACATAATTTGCAACTTGTTGACTCCCTTGGTGAGGATTTGTCTTACTCTCACTTCCGACAATCCCATTTCCAGTGCCAACTCCCTCACCGAGGTTTCCTCGCATCCGATGGCATAGATTCGCCTCACCACCTTGCGCTCCCGTGGAGTGAGTTTCGCCATCAACTCGTCAAGTCTCGCCCTCCTCTCGTCGTCGCCATCAGCCATCTCCTCGTCCGGGGAGTCATCCTCTGCCAAGTCGTCCTCCACCGAGCACACCTCCACGGCTCGCCTTTCACTCTCGATCTTTAGCAACCTCAAGATGCTTGCCTTGATAAAGTAGTAGGCATAGGAAGTAAACTTGCATCCCTCCACCTTTTTATATTTAAAGGCAGCATAGCACAGGGCCGTCCAAGCCTCGCTTTCCAAATCTGCCATCGGCACACATCCTCCGGCGTAGCGCCTTGCCACTCCAGCGGCAAACTCCCAGTTCTCTTCCGCCAGCCTTTGCTGGTCCTTGTTGAGCACGTAGCCCATTGTCATTTTTTCATTCTGCATAAATACTGATTTTTTATGTTCTGGGTGCAAAGATATACACTCTCATACTCCGTGCAAGGCTCTGAAAATAAAATGAATCCAATTTTCAAAAAAAAAAGTTTTTTCATTCTGATTATCAGATATTTATATCGCTTGTAAAGACACAAAAAAAAGCCCTCAGAAATCTCTGAGAGCCAAAATATGCGATTTGAGAGTGAAAACCCTATATTTGAGAGCGACAACCTAAAACAGCAAATAAAAATTGAAAGGACAAAGATAAAGGGAGAAAAACTTGCGTCTTGCTCCCTGATGATTTCACAAATCCTGCAAATAGTCCTTAATATGAGTTTCCAAATTGGGAAGGTCGTTTTGTATCACATCCCAAATGACAGTATTATCCACCTGAAAATATTCGTGGACAATATAGTTTCTCATACCAGTAATCAGTTTCCATTGTGTATCTGGATGCTCGCTTTTGAATTCATTAGTCAGAAGATTAGCGGCCTCTCCAATAATCTCAATGTTCTTTACTACGGCATAATACATCATGTCGTCTTCCACTAAATCATCGAAACGCTTTCCATTGGTATAACGCTTGATTCTTTCAATGGCTTGAACAATATGCTCCAACCTTGCCTTGTCTTTACTTGCCTCTCTCATAAATCAGAATTTTGTCTTTTTCTGCTGATTCTTTTGCAAATGGCAATAATGTCCCTTCTGACACCAAATCAACTTTTCGCCCTAAAAGTTCTTCCAAGTCGTTCCACATACCAAAGAACTTGAGTCCAATGGGGTTGCTCTTGTCCAACAGTACGATGATGTCAACATCGCTGTCCTTGGTTTGCTCGCCTCTCGAGTAGGAACCAAAGAGCCATGCCTTCAAGACAGGTTGTGTCTTGAAATACTCGGCGATTGTTTTCGTCATCATTCCTGTTGTCATAGTGCAAATCATTTATATCTCGCCGCAAAATTACAAATAAAAATCGAAAGGACAAAGAAAAAGGGAGAAAAACTTGCGTCTTGCTCCCTTGATATTTATCTTTATTTAATTATCAATCCATTTTTGCCAATCAGTTTCATTTAGATATCCCTATTACGCTCTCTCATAGATTAAAAACTTGTCATTGTTAACACTTTCAACTGCCCATGGTCTTAATGTACCATCTTCAACTATATCAACCTTTCTGCCAATGAGATTTTCCAAATCTATATGCATTCCGGAGATTTTCAACAGACCTATACGCTGACTTCTGTCATACTGTACAAGAATATCAACATCGCTGTCCTTGGTTTGCTCACCTCGCGAGTAGGAACCAAAGAGCCATGCCTTCAAGACTGGTTGTGTCTTGAAATACTCGGCGATTGTTTTCGTCATCATTCCTGTTGTCATAGTGCAAATCATTTATATCTCGCCGCAAAATTACAAATAAAAATCGAAAGGACAAAGAAAAAGGGAGAAAAACTTAAGTCTTCTCCCTTGATATTGTTAAAATACTACAATTAATAATTCATCATTTGGTTTATTCCAAAAATATCACTAATTTTGCAGAAAAATTAAATATGCCTACTTTACTGATAATATTTGGAATGAGATTCTTTTTCTATTTGGACGAGCATCTACCGATACATGTCCACATAGAACGAAATGGAAA
>CALZMK010000403.1 GCA_945788545.1 uncultured Prevotella sp. | reverse complement strand
CTTTTTCAAAGACACGGCTTTTCTTAAATATTTCAATTTAAGCCCACATCCATCGCGCAGCCCTCCGTGTCTTTTTTGAAAAAAAGCAGTGTTAATCCGTGCCTAAAAATTCTTCATTGACTTCGTCGAACTTCGTTTCCTCATTCCTAATTCCTCATTTCTAATTCCTCATCACTTCATAAACACGAGATATACCGCGCAGATGATCAGGAAGAAGGCGAGGATGTGATTCCAATGCAGATTCTGGCCCTGAAAGAGGATATTGGCGATGACGGCGAAGACACCGAGACTGATGCACTCCTGGATGACCTTGAGTTGAACGAGATTGAACGGACCGCCATTGCCCTCGAATCCCATACGGTTGGCCGGCACCTGACAGCAATACTCAAAGAACGCTATGCCCCATGAGAACGCTATCACACCGAGCAGTGGCCACTTGGCCGAGATGCCCGTCTCCTGGAGTTTCAAATGCCCATACCAGGCAAGCGTCATGAAGACGTTGCTTAGTATGAGCAATATGATGGTATATAATCCGTTCATTTCGTCAACTTCTCTGCCATAGCCTTTGCTGCGCGACGACCGTCACCCATGGCGAGGATTACGGTTGCACCGCCGCGCACGATGTCACCACCGGCATATACCGACGGGCGTGAGCTCTGCATGTCGTCGTTGACGGCTATGGTGTTCTTACGTCCCAACTCAAGACCCTCGATAGACTTCGGAACAAGCGGGTTGGGGGATACACCTACGGCTACAATCACCTGATCGACATCGAGAGTGACTGTCTTGCCCTCAACAGGCACTGGACTGCGGCGACCGCTGGCATCGGGTTCGCCAAGTTCCATCACCTGGAGAACGGCCTGGCATACGGCTCCCTTGTCGTCGGCCTTGTACTCGATAGGATTATGCAGGCAGAGGAAGTTGATGCCCTCCTCCTTGGCATGCTTCACCTCCTCAAGACGTGCGGGCATCTCCTGCTCGGAACGACGATAGACGAGGGTGACCTCGGCACCAAGACGCTTGGCGGTGCGGCAGGAGTCCATGGCGGTGTTACCACCACCTACCACGATGACGTGCTTACCGAGGTTGATAGGTGTATCGGTCTCGGGATTGGCGGCATCCATGAGGTTGACACGGGTGAGATACTCGTTGGACGACATGATATTGATGGCATTCTCGCCAGGGATGTTCATGAAGTTGGGGAGTCCGGCACCCGAACCTACGAAGATGCCCTTGAAGCCCATCTCCTCGAGTTCCTCGACGGAGATTGTCTTACCGACGATGCAGTCGGTTTGGAAGTGTACGCCCATCTTCTTGAGATTGTCGATCTCGACATCCACGATGCGGTTGGGCAGACGGAACTCGGGAATACCATATTTCAATACACCGCCAATCTCGTGGAGTGCCTCGAACACATGAACCTCGAAGCCCAGCTTGGCCATGTCGCCGGCGAAGCTAAGACCGGAAGGACCCGAACCGATGGCTGCCACCTTGATACCGTTGGAGGGTGCTATCTCGGGCAGCGACATCTCGCCGCTCTCACGCTCGTAGTCGGCGGCAAAGCGCTCAAGATAACCGATGGCCACGGCGGGTTCGTTCATCTTGAGATGAATACACTTGCTCTCGCACTGCTTCTCCTGAGGACATACGCGACCGCACACGGCAGGAAGGGCAGAGGTCATCTTGAGCACCTTAGCGGCGGCGAGAATCTCGCCACGCTCGATGTTCTTGATGAACGAGGGGATATTGATGTTGACAGGGCAACCCTCGACACATGACGGTTTGGCGCAGTCGAGACAACGCTGTGCCTCGCGCATGGCCATCTCCTTGGTGAGACCCTTGTTGACCTCTTCCACGCGGGTAGTGGCGCGATAGACGGGGTCGAGCTCGGGCATTTGGACACGCTCGATGGCGGTGCGCTCCTTGGGCTTCATGGATGTGCGGAGGGATTTGCGCCAGTCGGCATTGCGGTCGATAAGAGAGAGGATATCATTTTCACCGGACAATCCGGAATCACCGGATTGTTCAGAGGAGGCGGATTTTTCGGAGGAGGCGGGGATTTCCTCTTCGGTGGGGACATCCTTCACCTCAATGCCGCTGAGGTGCTCCTGCATGTGCTCCATCTCGATTTGCTCCTCGCGCTTGAATGTGCCCATGCGCTTGAACATCTCGTCCCAATCGACAAGTGCTCCGTCGAATTCAGGACCGTCGATACATACAAACTTTGTCTTGCCACCGATGGTGAGACGGCAAGCACCACACATACCAGTGCCATCCACCATGATGGTGTTGAGCGACACGTCGGTGGGGATGTTGTATTTCTGGGTGAGCAGGCAGCAGAACTTCATCATGATGGGAGGACCGATGGCGAACACCTTGTCGATGTGCTCCTGGTTGATTAGTTTCTCGATGCCGACGGTGACAACGCCCTTTTCGCCGTAGCTACCGTCGTCGGTCATGATAATCAGTTCGTCGCTGCTGTCCCTTACCTCATCCTCGAGGATGACAAGGTCCTTGGAGCGGCCGGCGATTACCGAGAGGACACGGTTGCCAGCGGCCTTAAGGGCACGGATGATGGGGAGCATGGGGGCTACACCAACACCGCCACCGGCACAGATGACAGTGCCGAATTTCTCGATGTGAGTGGGATTGCCCAGCGGGCCCACAACGTCGGTGACATAGTCGCCCTCGTTGAGTGAGCATAGTTTGACGGACGAGA
>CALZMK010000402.1 GCA_945788545.1 uncultured Prevotella sp. | reverse complement strand
TCCAAAAGGTTCCAGCAATTCCAGCTCCTCCGCCAGTCCCATGTCAGCAATGCTGTCGGGGCGAAATCATTGATTACTCGCGAGTTACGCTTCTTTCCGTTCTGATATCCCCAATAAGGGTTGTAGTATCTGTTATTTGCAATCCAATACATCTCGTCGGTAGATGCACCCTGAGATGCACGCTCAGTTGGGTTACCCCATGTCACGAAAGATATAGAGTGATTACCCGTCTGCTTCTCTATGCCAAGAAAGTATGACAGAGAGTTATAGAATGTACCCTCCACATATCCACGATCAGCCCAACGGTAGGTGAGAGCGGCAGCCACAGCCCAACCCTTTTCGTTGAGTCCGCTACTGTAGCTATACATTCCGCGAAGAGTATAGTTACGGTTGGCTACACTCAGTGCGGCCTTGTTTCCGATAGGCATTGCCGAAGGTCGGAAATTGTAGTTGTTGGTACCACCCATCGACGGCATAGCAAAGTTGTTGGCCTCGAATGGCAATGAATATTCGCCACTACGTGTCTGATTGTTCAGACCTCCCACTTGTGAATACCTGAACTGTCCCGACTCAGCGTCGTTCATCAGTGCTCCATTGATATACACGTCGTTGTACTTTTGGTTGAAGGCACGATAGCGGAATCTCACCGGGCTCCACAGATATCCCACCTCGTTGGCATAGATATTACTGTTGGAGTTGACAATGGTGACATTCTGCGACATGTCGTCGTCCTCGCCGAGCTGCGACTCGGTGAAGGTGAACGCCGACTCGTCCTTGTCGCCTTCTCCTTCCGTTTTCTTATCCTCCACCTGTGCTGTCATCATCGACGAGCTAAGAAAGGCGAGGATAGCCAATGTCAGCTTTTTCTTCATAAATAATTGATATATTTCTATAATTTTGGGGCAAAGATAGCACTTTATTTCCAAATAATATACTTTTTTATGAGAAAATTTCATTTCAATTCGTGTTATTCAATAATTTTTCCGATATTTGCACCAAAATTGGCTTTTATTGCCAGATAATACACACATATTATATATAATAAGGTATAAGATTTATGAGACACATCATCATTGCATTGCTCATCGCCGTCGCTACAAATGTGATGGCACAGGAGAAAAAACTAAAAGTGTATGGCATCGGATTCTATAATCTTGAAAATCTCTTCGACACATGCCACGACGAGGGTAAGAACGACTATGAGTATCTTGCCAACGGCACCAATAAATGGAATGCCATGAAATACAAGAGCAAGTTGGCCAACATGTCGCGAGTGTTGGCTGAGATGGGCACCGACCTTCTGAAGAACGTAGGTTGTGCCGTGATAGGCGTGAGCGAGGTGGAGAATGCGCGAGCTCTCTCCGACCTGTGTGCCGAACCTGCTCTGAAAGCCCGCAACTTCCAGTTCTGTCATGTCGAGGGTCCCGACCGTCGCGGTGTGGATTGTGCCTTGTTGTATAATCCCAAGCTATTCACTCCCACCGATGTTCATCTCTATCCCTACGTGCAGAAGTTAGAGAAGGACAGTGCATTCATCACCCGAGGATTCCTCACGGTGAAAGGTCGTATTGCCGACGAGGACATTGCCGTCATCGTATGCCATCTGCCAAGTCGTGCCGCCACATCGTTCTATCGCGAGCAAGGAGCCGAGCAGGTGCGCCACCTCAAAGACTCACTTATGGCAGCGGAGCCGAATCTGAAGGTGTTTGTTATGGGTGACATGAACGACGACCCTACCGACCCGTCTATGGCAAAGTCACTGCGTGCACGAAAGAAGATCTCAGACGTGAAGACCGGCGATATGTTCAATCCCTGGTGGAAGACATATTCCGACGGAAACGGTTCTATCAAATACGACGGAGGATACAACCTGTTCGACCAGATTATCCTCTCCCCTAACCTTCTCTGCCTGGATGGAAAAAAGGACTACAGCACACTGAATCAGATATTCCAGCGTAGTTATATGCTCCAGCAGGAAGGCAAGAACAAGGGTTATCCCCTACGCACCTTCTCGGGCGGAATGTGGATGAACGGATACAGCGACCACCTTCCCACCATCGTTTATTTGGTTAAGCAACAATAACAGAAATCGGCGGCACTTCCGAATAGGAAATGCCGCCGAAATAATATAGATTAACTAATTGACGTATTATTCAGCCTTAACAACACCGAAACATACGGCATTCTTACCCTGAGGTGAATCATTGTGTGATGTCTTGATTGTTACGACAGTGATGGTGTCGCCAACAGCAATACCATTATCCTTGATGAAATACTGTTTGTTCTCACCAGTCCAGTCGCCATATACTCCATAGAGATAAACCTTCTCACCTGTCTCATCCTCGATATATACGTTGCCATACTTATCGTTTTCAATCTTTGTAATCTTACCAGTGAGGACATAGAACTTGTCGTTGCTATTTTCGGCAGCATTGAAGTCAGCAAGAGAGATAGGCTCGGCAGAAGCGCAAAGCTCCTCAATTGTAGCATTTTTCATCTGAGGATTACCATTGTATTCAGCATGAGGGCCTACGATATTAACGACATCACCTTCCTTAACGGGGAAGTCGCTATAGTTGGTTGTACCATATACATAAACCTCACCAGAATAATCCTGAACATAGATGTTGCCATACTTGGTATTTGCCACCTTGGTCACAAGACCATAGATGCGATATTGCGCATCACCAACAGGCTTGGCATTAAACTCTGCACATGTGACAGG
>CALZMK010000401.1 GCA_945788545.1 uncultured Prevotella sp. | reverse complement strand
GCAGTTAGGATAGATGTCGCTGCAATGATGAGTGACATAAGAAATCTTGATTTACTCATTGTTTTTTATGTTATAATGTTATTTTTTGTTCAATTATTAGCCTTTTTTGCCAAATCATTTGCAAAGATAAGGAATTTTTTGTAATATTGCACCCAAAAAACCAAAGAAGATAATATGAATAAACGATTTTTAATGTTTGCAGCCGCTGCTTCAATGTTTTTTGGCAGTAGTGCTAAGGTAAAGCTGCCACATCTCATAAGTGACGGCATGGTGATACAACAACAGAGCGACGTGCGCCTTTGGGGATGGGACAAACCCGGAAAAAAGGTGAAGGTGACAACATCATGGTCGGCTGATACTTACGAGGTTAAGACCGACAAACAAGGAAAATGGATTGTCAGCGTAAAGTCGCCTGAGGCTTCGTTCACTCCCCTTTCCGTGACATTCGATGATGGTGAACCAGTGACAGTGAGCAATATCCTCTCCGGTGAGGTGTGGGTGTGTGCCGGTCAGAGTAATATGGAAATGCCATTGAAGGGCTTCGGTCAGTGTCCGGTTGTCAACTACAATCTTGAAGTACTCGATGCAGCCGACGGCGTGCGCTCGGCAAAGATACCAAGCAAGATGAGTCGTCAACCGCTTGATGATGCCGATACATCGTGGCGCATCAGTTCGCCGCTGACAGTAGGTGAATTCTCGGCAACGGGATATTTCTTTGCAAAACTTGTGCGCAAGGTGCTCAATGTGCCAGTAGGACTTATCGAGGCAAACAAGGGCGGCTCGCGCGTGGAGAGTTGGATTGACGAGGACAACCTCACAAAATACACCAAGGAGAATCTTGATTCCACAACGATGAAGGACCGCTTTCAGTGGGATTTCCACTATCCTCTTCTCTGGGGTAATGCTACATTCCATCCCATCCTCAACTATACCGTGAAGGGAATCCTCTATTACCAGGGATGCTCAAATGTGGGCGACCCAGCCGGACAATATACCGATCGCTTGAAGATGCTCGTTGAGCAGTGGCGTCGCGACTTTAAGGAAGGCGACATCCCCTTCTATTTCGTACAGATAGCACCTTATGTCTATGGCGATGGTGTTGAGGGTACATCAGGTGCAAAGTTGCGCGAACAGCAGTATAATGCCACCAAGGTTATCCCCAATAGTGGTATGGTATGTACCAACGACCTTGTCTTCCCCTATGAGAAAGGGCAGATTCATCCGGCACAGAAGCGTCAGGTGGGCGAGCGTCTCGCATTCCTTGCGCTCAACAAGACATATGGCTATAAGACAGTCATATGTGAAAACATGACCTATCGCGATATGATTATACAGGATGGCACGGCATTCCTCTCATTTGACAATTTGGCTGAGGGCTATAACCGTTGGGAAGATATCCAGGGATTCGAGGTGGCAGGAGAGGACAGGGTGTTCCATAAGGCCACAGCCGTGAAGTTCTGGGCTCCAGGCAACGACCCACGCAACGAGCGCATTGCTGTTTCGTCGCCCGAGGTGAAGAAACCGGTGGCTGTGCGTTATTGCTTTAAGAACTTCGAGATTGGCAACTTCGGCAATCAAGGTGGACTGCCCCTCGTGCCCTTCCGTACGGATAACTGGGAATAAAATAGAGAAAAAATGAATTTTGATGAGATTTTTCAGTTCTGCCCGAAGTGCGGAAGCAAGCATTTCAATAAGAACAACGAGAAAAGCCGCAAGTGCGATAACTGTGGATTCGTGTATTACATGAATCCCAGTTCCGCCACTGCGGCATTTATAATAAATGAGAAAGGCGAACTACTTGTGTGCCGTCGTGGCAAGGAACCGGCAAAGGGTACGCTCGACCTTCCCGGTGGTTTTGTGGATTTCAACGAAACGGGTGAGGAGGGTATCATTCGTGAGATAAAGGAAGAAACAGGACTTGAAATCCAAGAGTGCCGCTATCTTTTCTCTGTACCTAATATATATAGGTATTCAGGACTTGACATTCCTACTCTTGATATGTTCTATGAGTGCAAGGTGCCTGATGGAGTAGAGCCTAAGGCCGCCGATGATGCCGCCGAATGTTTCTGGATTTCACCCACGGATGTGCATCCCGAGTTGTTTGGTCTGCGTTCGATAAGGCACGCCCTGAACTTGTATTTTGGGAATTAGGGATTAGGGATTAGGAATTATTTTTTAGTTCTTCCGTCAGCACGCTTTCGAGTTTTTCGGCAGATAGTCGCAGTTGGAATTGCCCCTTGATGGCAACGGTGATTCCTCCTGTTTCCTCCGAAACAACAATTACTATGGCGTCGCTGGCTTGCGACATACCCATGGCGGCGCGATGGCGCAATCCTAATTCCTTGGGTATGTCGAGACTGTGAGAAACTGGTAGAATACATCCTGCCGACTTGATGCGCTGGCGTGAGATAATCATTGCACCGTCGTGCAGTGGGGAGTTCTTGAAGAATATATTCTCAATAAGTCTCTGATTGATATTGGCGTCGATAGCGTCGCCAGTGTCCGAGATATCGTCAAGCGGTATGGTGCGTTCTATCACAATGAGTGCACCCACCTTGCGCTTGCTCATGTTCATGCAGGCAAGTACGATGGGCACAATGGTTTCCCTACTTGCCCCGTTGTTCTCCTCCTTTTCCTGTTGGAAAAACCTTAGAAGGAGTTTCATTCTCTGGTGGGCACCGATATTGTATAGGAACTTGCGTATGTCCTCCTGGAAGAGGATGATGAG
>CALZMK010000400.1 GCA_945788545.1 uncultured Prevotella sp. | reverse complement strand
AATATCAAAGTAAATATCTAATTATTAGAAAGTTAATTTATAGAACATCCCTTAAATGTGAAGAGATGAGCTTTGCCCAATTGGTAGTTGACGGTGGCAGTGGCATTCCAGTTGTGGTTGGTGGCACGCGAGTGCATCAGCGACTGCTCTCCTGGCGAATTGAGCAACGCCTTTTCTCCCCGCCAGTTATATTTATACGAGGCGGTATCCACGTTTGTCGTGACATCTCGGTTGTAGCTTCCCGTCACAGTGAGGTCAAGACCACGAGTGAAGAGGTTGTGCTTCACGTATTCCAGGCTCGGTTGCAGTGCATGGCTGCGCCTATGCTTCTCGCCATACACAATCTCCTGCCTCACTCCCGTCTGTATCTCCTTGTACATCTGCGACCAAGTCAATCCGAAGAGCAGTCGGTCGGCCCATTTCTTGCCTACCACTCCCAGTTTTCCCACAATAGCCTCATTGTGGTATGTGTCGTTGAATCTCTTCACGCTCTCTTTCTTGTCACGGTCTATCCTACCCGTCTCGAAGTCCTCCACGGGCGAGTTGATACGATAGTTGTTGTCGGAATAATTTTGGAATGCCGTAATCTCGTATGTCAGTCCGCTTTTGAATGTCTGTCCGAAACTGACGTTCGACTTATGGGTATTGAATGAACCATAGGAATAAGATGCGTCGAGATGCCATCCGCTATGACGCTTGTTGGTCACCACATTGATCACACCGCCGATGGCATCAGTACCGAATCCCACTGGCACAACGCCCTTATAAACCTCAATCCTGTTGGCGAAACTCACCGGGATGTTGTTGAGTCCGAATGATGCCCCCACACCTTCCTGTAGCACACCGTCGATAAACACTTTTACCCTCTTGCCGCTGAATCCATCCATCATCAGCGACATGTCGGAACCCACTCCTCCCGACTCCCTCAACTTCAGCCCGGGAGCCTTCGAGAGCGCGTCGCTAAGGTTCTTCGTCGTGTTCTGCATTTACTTGGTATCTACGGCTATAGTGTTAAATGCCGACTTCTTCACCCTGCTCACTCCACCAGCTACAACAACCACCTCGTCAAGTTGCAACTCCTTGTCGATGTGCTTGCCGTGGTGTCGGTTTTCGCTTTTTGTTCCTCGGTGTTTCACTCTTGTGGAATCTTGCTGAGCCGCAATTGGCATAAACATAAAAAATGTAAGGCTTAAAATAGCCATTCTGAATATTGACTTTCTCATAATATATATAAATAGGTGGCCTTGTGGCCTAATCGCATAAATACAACTTGATTTACGTGGTCAGACACTACACGTTGTTTTCGGGTGCAAAGTTACGGTGTTTTTTTCATTCCTACAATACCTAAAACATATGATTTAACATTCTGACATTCAATGTTAAATCATTATAATTCGTCATATTATTCAATTAAACCTTTTGCCTTCTCATCAGTCAAACAAACGAAAGATGCATCTATTACAGTTAATTTAGAAAATAAAAAAGAATACAATGAAGAAGATTATCGTTTTTGCCTTGGCTGTCCTTTTGGGCACAGGCACCATGTCAGCACAACGTGGCGGCGAACGTCAGAGAATGTCAGTGGAAGACCGAGTAGCACAAATGGCTAAAGAACTGGATTTAACAGCCGACCAACAGAAGAAAATCACCGCCATCTACACCGAATTCAATTCGAAGCGCAAGACTGGCGAACGCCCTACACGCGAACAGATGCGCGCAGAAATGGAGAAAGTTGACAAGCAAGTCACTGCCGTGCTTACAAAGACTCAGCAGAAGAAGTATGAGGAACTGAAACAGGCACGTCAGGAAAGAAGACAAAAGTAACTTGCAGCACCTTTTGTGATGCTCGTCATCCACGGGCACATCGACTAATTACGCCGCCCCATATAGATTTCTGTATGAGGCAGCGTAATATTGTATCTGGACTTCCATTCTTTTCGTCTTACTCAACTTTTTCGACAAATCCAAGGAAAGTCCTCAATTTCTTCTGTCAAAACTGGTCATTTCTGTAATCCGCCAAGGTTTTCGAGAAAAACTTGGCTAATGGTAAAAAGTTCCTCAATTCAGGTATTGCGGGTTTGTTCTTTTTGTTGTAATTTTGCACCTGAGAAATTATTCACCAAGTGATTATGAAAAAGGTTATAGTTATTTCCACCAGTCTCCGTGCTGGGTCGAACAGCGAAATGCTCGCTGAAAAGTTTGCCGAAGGTGCCAAGGCATCGGGCAATGTTGTAGAGAAGATTTCCCTTCGTGGAAAGGAGATCAAGTTCTGTGTGGGTTGTTTGAGCTGCCAGAAAACGGGTAGATGTGTGTTTAAGGACGATGTGCCTGCCATCATGGAGAAAGTGCTCCATGCCGATGTGGTCTGCTGGGCAACACCTATTTATTATTATGAGATGAGCGGACAGATGAAGACACTCATCGACCGCATGAATGCCATGTATCCGAAGGACTACCGTTTCCGTGACATCTATCTGCTCACCACAGCCGCTGAAGCCGAAGAGGATACTCCCCGACGTGCCGAGATTGGTCTGACAGGTTGGATTGACTGCTACGGCAAGTCTTCACTCAAGGGTCATCTCTTCTGCGGTGGTGTAACCGATGCGAGAGACATTGAAGGCAATGCCAGCTTGATGCAGGCCTACGAAATGGGTAAAGGAGTTTAAAACAAATTACAATGTATATAGAAAAGATACAGTCGCCAGCCGACTTGAAACAGCTGGATTTG
>CALZMK010000399.1 GCA_945788545.1 uncultured Prevotella sp. | reverse complement strand
CATCCAGCTGGCAACTGATATATTATAACATGCACATATTCAAAGATATATTCTACGCCCTTGGCCTGTCACCACAACACATCACACCTATCATCCCATCACCCGCACCAAATTCTCTGTAGTTATCTCCACCACCCGAAGCCCCAACGACATCTCAATCTATATGAATGAGGACTACCAACGTGCCCTCCACCTTATGAAACAAATAAACAGGGCAAGATCTGCCTACTGATTGTCATATTCAGTCAAAGATTTGTTAACCCCATATCCAAAGAGGGCAAAGTCGCCCTTTAGAGGGTCATCGGGAAATACTATTAACATTGCCGACGAGAGTCGGAGAGCAGCCGACATCGACGCAGAAGAAGATGATAAGAGACCAAGACGCATTGACTGCTGAACAACATGCGTGTCCATAGGCATAATAAGAGTGCGGCGGTCAATAATGTCACTCCACAATCCGAGATCAACAGGCGACCCACTCCTCACCATCCAACGCATGAACATGCACACGCGCTTGCATGACGACTGGATGTTCTTGGGGATTACACCCTCAATACCTCTTGCGGCAAACCAAGAGGTGATGGCTTCTACAGCCGACAAACACCTGGCATCGGGAGCCGACTGACGCACAAACTCAGTGAGTGAACCATATTCATGCATCATCTCGCGGAAAGCGGAAAGAAAACGATGCATCGTAGCAAAGGTATATAACCTGTAATAACACCGCCCGGGATTGTTAGGGATATCATTGGCAAATGCCCCGCTTCTTACCCACTCGTCAACTTTTCCCTGGGAGCAGTCGAGCATATACTGTATTTTTGGGAAAAACTGCTTTCTGCTACCATAACTGAGCGCAGAGGCTATAAAAGCCAACGCAATTCGATCATCCGACTTTTCCACCTGATGCATAAACCAACTAGGGTCGCCAATTATGAATTCGGCGGTCTCGTAGCGCTCGGCATAGGTGCGCAACAGTTCGGCAGTATTATCTGCCACAACAATATCTTGTCTTTTCATCTGTTCTTGTGATTAAGAAACCATCGATGAGTGAAAGCCAAATACATTGCTGCAGCCAATATGGATATGACTTCCGCCACAACCAACAAATGATCGGCCTGCCCACTGAATGACATATAACCCAATCCTATTCCGATAGCTATTGACGACTCCCATCCCAAAAGGAATGTGCTCGACGATGTGCCCCTCTGGCAATGCCTGCTTAGTTTGATGAAGAACAAAAGGAAACGCGAGCCGATTAGTCCTATCGCAAGTCCTATCATCGTGGGAGCTACAAATATCACCTTATTAATATCATATACATGCATCATCTGCATAGCCGCCACTATCAATATCATTCCTGTCACCACCTCGCTTTTCAACTCGGCGTTCTGAAACACAAACCTCTGTGCCAGTAACGCCAACGCAAATCCCGCCATCATCATTGCATAGAACATCCATGGTAACGCAAGCGAGAAGAGCATTCCCACTGGAAGCATTATCAGGAAGATGTTGATGAATAGCGGAGTGCCTTGTGGAAGAAAGAAGCGGTCGAGACTGAACACATGGGTATTCTCATCTGGAGCGCGGAAGGGAAATTTGACGGCACGTATGAGCAGCAAAGAAATAATGACACATACATCGGAGACGAGGATGACACGCCAAAAACTATCAGTAATATGATATACAAGCAAACCAACCATAGGCCCCAACGCCACGGCAAATCTCGAGAACCACGCAGTACTGTGGTTGGCCTCGGTGCGCATCGCCGACGAACACTTGTCGATAATCAGTGTACTTGCCAGCACCATCTCCGCCAATCCATACACAGCACCAAAAAGAATTCTCTGAGCGAATATCCACCATCTCTCCACAACACCGAAGTCATGCTGAAGAAATGATTGCAGCAATGTGATACATATAACCATCAACAGGATTGCATCCATGCATATCCTATTGCGACGATAACGCTGAACCAGATATGAGCAGAATCCACCAAAAGCAAACATTCCTACTCCAAAGGCTCCCATCGCCAATCCTGCATCACCAGCACTGAATCCCTCGCCATTGATAAGCCACAATGGCATT
The DNA here is from genome assembly GCA_945788545.1 of uncultured Prevotella sp. Next base: position 648 of record CALZMK010000399.1, on the reverse strand, counting down.
ACTGGCACAAGTACATACACCGACATAGCCACAAGGAAATTGGCAATAGCAAGTAGCCAAAATCCCCGTTGCCACTGAGTGATATGTATTTGTGTGTTCTGAGTATTCATTTCCTATGAATATAGATTTAGTATGATTCCTTCTCGTTGGGAAAATCGCAGTTCTTCACGTCTTCCACATAATGTCCGATAGCATCGGTCATCACGGTGTTGAGATCGGCATAGCGACGCAGGAATCTCGGACTGAATCCGTTTGTCTTGCCCAACATGTCGTCGATAACTAGTATCTGTCCGTCGGTACCGTTTCCGGCTCCAATACCAATGGTTGGTATAGAGATAGCAGCAGATACCTCAGCCGCCAACTTCGCCGGTACTTTCTCGAGTACCACGGCAAAGCATCCCACCTCAGCAAGGGCTTTGGCATCGCTCAATAACTTGGCAGCCTCAGCTTCTTCCTTTGCTCTCACAGCATATGTGCCAAACTTATTGATACTCTGCGGAGTGAGGCCTAAATGTCCCATCACCGGAATACCTGCATCCAGAATGCGCTTCACGGTGTCCAATATCTCCACTCCACCCTCTAGTTTGAGGGCATCGCATCCGCTCTCCTTCATTATGCGTATTGCATTACGCACACCATCCACTGGAT
>CALZMK010000398.1 GCA_945788545.1 uncultured Prevotella sp. | reverse complement strand
AAATCATACCCATATATCGTTTTTTGGGTGTAAAGGTACAACTTTTTTCCTATTTGCTGCACGTATTTTCAAAAAAAAGAGTAATTTTGCATGCAAATTTCAAAAATCATCAAAATAAAGACAATGAAAAGAATATTTACTATCATAATTGTGGCACTCGTATGCACATTGAGCGCCAATGCCGTACTCAAGGAAAAGAACCTTGAACGCACACTTGCCATCCTTCGTATTGAACTCACCAACACCCACCGTGAGATGTCGCAACGAGTGGAGAGCAACAAGAAGAAGGCGGAGATTATGCGCCGGAGCCTTATCTCGGTGTTGCAGCAAAGCAACCAGAATGCCCTCATGCTCTATTCGCAGAAGGAAGACTATGTGTTCGACCTCACCTACGCCTGTCACGAGGCCACCGAGCAGTATCAGAACTTCATCAAGTTCCAGGTGCCGTTCAAGTCATATCTCGACAAGACCGAGCTCGACATTGCCCGCTACGACAGTCTTGTCACCAGTCTGAAGAGAATGCCAGTGATGGTGCTCAGCGACAAGTCGAAGATAGACCGCAACGTGTGTCTCACCCTTGCCTCCGACATTCGCAACACACTGCGCGACAATTATGAGAACACGCGCGACTACATCCGTATCTACGACATGTGCGAGACACGCCTCAAGACCGTCAACGACTATGCCAACAAGAGATATGAGGACATACAGACAAGCATCTTCAAGAATGGAGGCGACGACTATCTGAAGATACTCACCCGCCTGCCGTCGGTAATATCTGAGACACAGACGACCATCTCCCAGAAATACTCGTCGAGCACCAACCGCCATTCTCAGTGGGACAGCCGCATCATCCTCTCGCTCTTCATCAGCATCGTCTTCTATGGCATCATAGCCTCGCTACTCAATGTGGCTGCATTCCGATATCTTCTGCCAAAGCGCGTGCAGACCGAGGACTTCCGCAAGAAGCGCACATGTATCATCATGGCTACGACAACGGTCACATTTGCCATCATCGTAGGTATCATCCGCGCCACCACCCAGCAGAACTTCCTCATCATGGCCAGCAACCTGCTTGTGGAATACGCATGGCTGCTCGGCGTGATTCTCATCTCGCTCCTGCTGCGCCTCAACGACCGTCAGATCAAGAGCGCATATAACATCTACGCTCCGCTCGTGGCAATAGGATTCATCGTGATATCTTTCCGTATCATCCTCATCCCCAACGAACTCGTCAACCTTATCTTCCCGCCCATCCTGCTCTTGTGCTCGATATGGCAGTGGATTGCTGTGAGAAGGCACAACCAGAACATCCCTCGCTCCGACATGTTCTACACATATATGTCGCTCGCCGTGTTTGTGGCATCAGTAGTGAGCTCGTGGATAGGATTCACCCTGCTCAGCGTGCAGATGTTGATATGGTGGATAATGCAGCTCACGTGTATTCTCACCATCGCCTGCCTCAGCCGCTATGTCATCTTCTATGGCAAGCACCGCCACTTCGACAGCAAACCGATTACTTCCACCTGGGCATTTCATTTGGTCAGGGAGGCCGTGCTGCCTATCATGGCAGTAGTGTCGGTGATGATAAGCATCTATTGGGCTGCCGATGTGTTCAACCTCAGCGATCTCTGCTGGTCGCTTTTCACTCGTGATTACGTCAATCTCGACAATCTCAAACTCTCGCTCATCCGCGTGGCCATTGTAGTGGCGTTGTGGTTCTTCTTCCGCTATGTGTGCGACACTGCCCGCTCGCTTCTTCGCCACCACTTCGAACTCCAGGACCCCACTTCGGTAGAGAGTCGTATGACTATGGCAAAGAATGTGCTTCAGGTAGTGATATGGGGCGCATGGTTCCTTATGAGCTTGTCCATCCTCGGCATCAGTTTCGCATGGCTGATGGTTGTCACTGGCGGCTTATCCACCGGTATCGGTTTTGCCTCCAAGGACATAATCGAGAATATCTACTATGGTATATCCCTGATGACTGGACGTATCAAGGTGGGCGACCTCATCGAATGTGACGGAGTGAGGGGAAAGGTGGCGTCCATCAGCTACACCAGCACTCTCATCGAGGCGTCCGACGGTTCGGTGATTGCCTTCCAGAACAGTCAGCTCTTCACCAAGAACTACAAGAACCTCACCCGCAACCACGGTTTTGCCCTCTCGGTCATCATCTTTGGTGTGGGCTATGGCAGCGACATCAACGATGCATGCCGCAAGGTGGAGAATGCAGTCAGCGCGCTCCGTCATCCGGGTCTCGATCCCGACAAACCAGTTAAGGCTGTGTTCATGGAGTTTGGCGACAGCAGCATCAACATCAAGTTGTTATGTTGGGTGGATGTGTTGCGTCAGGTATATGTAGAGAGCGACATCAAGGAATGTATCTACAACACCCTCCTTGCCAACGACATCGAGATGCCGTTCCCGAAGCGCGACGTCTATATCAAGAACGATTAAAGCATATCCAAGCCCTGAAGGGGCGACATAACATAGCAGAGGGCGTGAGCCCTATCCTGTGTTATGTCGCCCTTTCAGGGCTATGAGTTATTTTACTTTGTTGTAGTATTCCTGGAGCTGGCCGCGGGGAGCGCCTTTCCTGACAGCCTCGTCGAGAGTGAGGCGAGCTTCATTCTTGCGGTTCATGCGGATGAGGAGGTCGGCCTTGGAGACGATGTAGTCGATGTTCTTGGAGTCGTATTCTATGGCTTTGTCCCAATCCATGAGGGCGGCATCGAGGAATCCGTCCTGAGCCTCGA
>CALZMK010000397.1 GCA_945788545.1 uncultured Prevotella sp. | reverse complement strand
ATGGTATGACGTAGTTCTGGAAGAAGAACAGGTTGATGAAATACACTGCCACGAGGGCAAACACCAATGCATCCACCCACGACATGACAAATCTCACGGGTCCTTCGGCGTCCTTCCACCATTGCCATTTTATCTTCTTGGTGATATAAACATCATAGATAAACGGGATGACGATGATGCCAAGCCAACTCTTTAGCCATACGAGGAAGGCAATGTAGAGCACCATTACAATGGCAAACTTTGTCCATTGCACCTTCATGTTGAGTTTCTTTTTCTTTAAATCTTCCATTTTTTCTTTTTTTGTAGTCTTCTGAAACCTAATTATTTAAATATATCGTCCTGTACGATTAGATTAACCTAATTGGATTGTAGCCTTATTGGGTTGCCGCTGACTGTAGGGTCTTACCTTGTGTAAGACCGCCCCACGGAATAGCATCTGCACAAACGGTCTTACACAAGGTAAGACCCTACAGCGGACGTTTCCAATCATACATTTCGAATTAATGTCTGTTTCTTAGACTATATAATAATCTGAAATACTACATCAATAAAAGTTAAAACTTAAACATGTCGGATATTGTGAGCAATCCGCTGTGATCCTTGGTGAACTCGGCAGCGAGCACTGCCCCGAGGGCAAATCCCTTGCGCGAGTGGGCATCGTGGGTGATGGTGATTGCGTCGGCCTCACTGTCATATTTGATAGTATGTATTCCCGGCACCTCGTCGCGCCTGATGCTGTCGATGCGCAGTTTGTCGGCGGCAGCCTGCTTTTCTCCGCTCACTGTTCCGTCGGGAGCGAGCAGTGTGCCCTTTGTCCAGTCGCTCTTGCGGTCGATGTCGGCCACAATCTCCTCTGCCAGTGTGATGGCCGTTCCGCTTGGGGCGTCGAGCTTGTGGATATGATGCACCTCCTCCATCTCGACGTCATATTGTGGAAATCCGTTCATTATCTTCGCAAGATAGCGGTTGACAGCCGAGAAGATTGCCACTCCGATAGAGAAATTCGACGCCCAGAAGAGGGTGTTGCCTTCCTCGTTGCAGAGTCGCTCCACGTCGGTTTTGTGGTCGTTCATCCATCCCGTCGAACCGCTCACCACCTTCACCCCATGGCTGAATGCCTTGAGGTAGTTGCCGTATGCCACATGGGGCGCGGTGAACTCAATCGCCACGTCGGCTGATGCGAACTCAGGACTGTCGAAGTCCTGCTGGTTATCGATGTCAATGATACTGACAATCTCGTGACCTCGGCTGATGGCAATCTGCTCTATCATCTTGCCCATCTTGCCATAGCCAATCAATGCTATCTTCATGTTATTTCTCCTTATTATATTATATGGGGTTGAAAAATCGACTGCAAAGTTAGTGTTTTTATCCCATAAACCAACCAAAAAGTGGCAAAAAAAGTGGAAAAGACGATAAAAATAAGAAAAAAACACGTGAAAGTTGCAAAAAGTTGGCATTTTGCTTTGTCAAATGCCCCACTTTCATTACCTTTGTAGCAATTCTTTTTTCAAATAAGACGATGGAACAACTGTTGCAATACGTGTGGAAACACAAGATGCTGCCCCTTTCCGACCTTGCCACCACCGACGGCAGGGATGTGGAGGTGATTGACCCTGGACTGCATAACCGCAATTCGGGGCCCGACTTCTTCAATGCCAAACTGCGCATTGGCGAGACGATGTGGGTGGGCAATGTGGAAATACACGAACATTCGAAGGACTGGTATCGGCATGGTCACGACACCGACCCTGCCTACGACAACGTTGTGCTGCATGTGGTGGAGGACGACGACTGCAATGTCACCAACAGCCGAGGGGAGTTTATACCCCAAATCAAACTTTCCGTCCCGATGACGGTGACGCTCAACTACAAGGAACTGCTTGCCGCCGACGCCTATCCGCCTTGCTATCGCCTTGTGCCCTCCCTCACCTCGCTCACCATCCATTCGTGGATGGCTTCGTTGCAGACCGAGCGCCTGGAGCGCAAGACGCAGGACATTGCCCAACGCGCAGCGAGAGCCAACGGCTCGTGGGAGGATGCATATTTCGTCACCCTCGCCCGCAACTACGGGTTCGGCATCAACGGCGATGCCTTCGAGCATTGGGCGTTCAACGTGCCGCTCAACAAGGTGGCTCACCATCGCGACGACATCTTCCAGGTGGAGGCTATCTTCCTCGGACAGGCTGGTCTCCTGGACATCAATGCCATCCCCGAGAAATATCAGGCGGCAGCGCTCAACGACGGATATTTTGCCAAGTTGAAGAATGAATACGATTATCTCGCTCATAAGTTCTCGCTCACGCCCATCGACCGCACGATGTGGCGGTTCCTGAGGTTGCGGCCGCAAAACTTCCCGCATATCCGCATATCCCAACTTGCCACTCTCTATCATGAACGAAAGACATCGCTCAGCCAGTTGGTGGAATGTAAGACTGTGGAGGATTTAAAGAAAAATCTATCCACCCACGTCACGGAGTATTGGGCCACCCACTACACCTTCGGTTCGGAGAGTGCCCACAACAACAAGAGTTTGTCGCCTTTCTCCATCAACCTGCTCATGATCAACACTGCCATCCCCATGCTCTTCGCCTATGGCAGGCACACTGGCGACGAGGCTCTGTGCGACAGGGCGTTCGACTTGCTCGAACAGCTCAAGGCCGAGGACAACCATATCATCCGGATGTGGAAGGAATGTGGACTCAAGGTGCAGAACGCGGGCGACAGCCAAGCCCTCATCCAGTTGAAAAACGAATACTGCGACCGC
>CALZMK010000396.1 GCA_945788545.1 uncultured Prevotella sp. | reverse complement strand
CAGTTCCTCGAGTGCCCGTTTGTCACCCTTCTTCCTTGCCTCTTCCACCTGCTGGTAGTACACCGTCTTCTCGCGTTCGAGGAGTTGGAGTCCCATATATGCCGCACCGAGGTCGCCCGACACGCACACGAGGTCGGTTTCCTTAGCCCCGTTGCGATATACGATGTCGTCCTTGTCGGCCTCACCGATACAGGTGATACTGATGGCGAGTCCTGTGTATGACGATGTGGTGTCGCCACCCACTATATCCACGTTCCATTTGTCGCAAGCCAGGCGGAGTCCACGATAGAAGGTCTCGATGTCCTCCACGGTGAATCTCTTACTGATGGCGAGCGACACTGTCATCTGACGTGGTGTGCCGTTCATGGCGAAGATGTCGCTGATATTTACCATAGCCGACTTATACCCCAAGTGCTCCATGTCGATATATGTGAGGTCGAAGTGCACGCCCTCCATCAGCATGTCGGTGGTGACGAGTGTCTGCTTGCCATTGTAGTCGAGAACGGCACAGTCATCCCCCACCCCATACACCGTGGAGGCATTCTTGGGTTGGAAATCCTTTGTCAGTCGGTCGATAAGTCCGAATTCTCCTAATTTTGATATGTCCATAATATAATATCAACTTCTACGTATCATCTCTCGCATTATCTCCGTCATCAGCGGCTGGGCATTATTTGCAGCCACCTGCACCTCCTCGTGACTCACCTCAACGGGAGTGTCCTCAAGACCGAGGTCGGTGATGATACTGATACCGAATGTGCGAATACCACAATGATGAGCCACAATCACCTCGGGCACAGTGCTCATACCCACGGCGTCGGCACCCAGTCGGTGATACATCTTATACTCGGCGGGAGTCTCGAATGTCGGTCCCTGCACACCGATATATACTCCATGCACAACCCTGATGCCCTTCTCCTTGGCTATACTGTCGGCCTCGGCGATAAGACTGAGGTCGTAGGTCTCGTGCATGTCGGGGAAGCGAGGTCCTGTGGGGAAGTTCTTTCCACGCAGCGGATGCTCGGGGAAGAAGTTGATGTGGTCGGTGATAATCATCAGGTCGCCAATCTTGAACTCGGGATTCATACCGCCCGAGGCGTTGCTCACGAAGAGCGTCTTGATACCTAATTCATACATTACGCGAATGGGGAATGTCACCTCCTTCATCGAGTAGCCCTCATAGTAGTGGAAGCGTCCTTGCATTGCCATGATATCCTTACCGCCCAATTTACCGAATATGATTTTGCCGGCATGACCCTCAACAGTCGATACCGGGAAATTGGGAATATCTGTGTAAGGAAACTCATAGGTGTCAGTTATCTCGGAAGCTAATTGTCCGAGGCCTGTCCCTAAGATTATTGCCGTTTCTGGACTTGTAGTCATCCTTTGCTTTAGCCAGGATGCTGTTTCTTGAATTTTTTCGTACATATCCTATAATTTTTTCGTTAAACGATTCTTCTTGTCCGAGCATAAACCGTATCTTCACCGGCAAGGCAAACATTGCCTCTCTCACATCCTCGCTGAGTCCGTCCAAACCGATGAGTCGGGTGGCGTCCTTCTCGGTGGTGACAATCATCTTGGGCTTTGGCATTGAAGCGAATGTATTATTGATGAGAGTCACGTCGGATGATGTGAAGGCATGATGGTCGCCGAATGTCAGCGGAGTGATGTTCGGGCACCTTGGCGAGAGGTCTTCTATCATCTGCCTTGGCGACGCTATACCCGTCAGCAGCAGTATGTGGCAATCCTTGCCTATGCTGTCAAGCGGGCGTTCCTCTCCGCCGAATACGGGAGTGATGTTCCTGTAGTCAAGGCATGTGAAATAGAGTCGCTGAAAGGGGAAGAGGTTCATCGCCTTGGTGATAACCCTATACTCCATCGGTTTGAGGTCGTGAGGACACTTGGTCACAATCACGATGTCGGCGCGGTTTTTTCCGCTGAGCGGTTCACGCAGTCGGCCTGCCGGCAGTAGTTTGTCGTAGATTATCAGTCGGTGATAGTCAACGAGCAGTATGTTAACACCTGGTTTGACATACCTGTGTTGGAATGCGTCGTCGAGCAATATCACGTCGATGTCTTTCTCTTCCGATAACAGTTGCCTGATGCCGTGGCATCGCTTGCGATCCACCGCCACGGTGATGTCGTCGCCATATTTGCGCTTCATCTGCAGCGGTTCGTCGCCCACAGTGCGTGCCGTAGCCTTGTCGTCGGCAATGACAAATCCCCGTGTGCGTCGCTTGTATCCACGACTCAGCACTGCCACCTTTGCCTTGTCCTTCAGAAGGTCTATCAGATATTCCACATGAGGGGTCTTGCCCGTGCCGCCCACAGTGATGTTACCCACCGAGATGACCGGCACGTCAAAACTCTCACTATGCAGTATGCCTATCTCAAAGAGCATATTACGTATCTTCACGCCAAGACCGTAGAGCCAGCTCAGCGGAAGTAGCCATTCGTTTATCTTGATAAAGTCGCCTTCTACTCGCACTTTCTTTTCTTATACCTTTATATTATTTAATAACTACATTAACCGGCATTCTTGCCTGGATGGCATCCTGACGGTCGAGTTGCTTGAGGAACATGAACGGAGCGTAGTACTCACCCAATGTAGCGCGCAACTTGCCGTCGAGGTAGTTGCCACCCTCCGAAGAGGCACGGTTGAGCAAGCTCTCTATCATGTCGGCCTTGGCGGGATATGCCCTGGTGCGATATTCCTTCACCTTGGCCAGTTCGGCTGCCTTTGCCACAGCCTGGTCGATACCACCGATACCG
>CALZMK010000395.1 GCA_945788545.1 uncultured Prevotella sp. | reverse complement strand
CGAGCATACGGGCGTATTCTCAAGGTGGCTCGCACAATAGCCGACTTGGCAGGCTCTCCACAAGTGCAACTCAACCACATAGCCGAAGCTGTAGGTTATCGTAATCTCGACCGAGGCGACTGGGCTGAAAGAACATTATTCTAATTGGTGACTCATGAAATACGCCGACATATTATTGCCTGTGCCCCTTGAGGGATTCTTCACCTATGCCGTTCCTGAGAGACTTCGGGAACAGATAGCTTTCGGTATGCGTGTGTTGGTGAATTTCGGTCCTAAGAAGACGTATGTCGGAATAGTGGTGAGGACTCACGATGAAGAGCCAAAGGGATACAAAACAAAGGATATCATTGACATTGCCGACGAGAAACCCATGCTACTCGACAAGCAACTCAAACTGTGGCAATGGATTGCCGAATATTACCTCGCACCGATAGGCGACATCTACAAGGCTGCCATGCCCGCCGGACTAAAAGCAGAGGACGGATATAAACCGAAGACTGAGACATATATCCGATTGTCGGAAAAGTACAGAAATGTGGAGGCATTGCACATTGCCATCAATATGCTGAATCGTGCAGAAAAGCAACTTGCCACTTTCTTGGGATATCTGCAACTATCTCATTGGGACGAGGCTGAATATGGCAGGAGTATAGAGGAAATAACACGCGAGGAACTCATGAACGCCACTCACTCCACATTGCCAATCATCAATATGCTTGTAAAGAGAGGGATGCTTGAGACATACGAGAAGGAGGTGGGAAGACTTAATGATTCCAGAGAGGCTAATCCTGAAAACATTAACTCACTAAGCCCTGCGCAAACTGAAGCATACAACGGCATATTATTCTCAATGATGAAGAATAATGTCACCTTGCTAAACGGCGTGACATCAAGCGGTAAGACTGAGATTTACATACACCTCATTCAACATGCCCTTGACGAAAAGAAACAGGTGCTTTATCTGCTGCCGGAGATTGCCCTGACGGTGCAGATTATGTCGAGACTAAAGAAGGTGTTCGGCAAACGCCTCGGCATTTATCACTCAAAATATTCTGATGCAGAGAGAGTGGAGATATGGAAGAAACAGATGTCGCACGACCCATACGATGTTATTCTTGGTGCGAGGTCGGCGGTATTCCTGCCATTTCAGAACTTGGGACTTGTGATTATCGACGAGGAACACGAGACCTCATTCAAACAGCAAGATCCCTCGCCACGCTATCATGCCCGAAGTGCAGCCATAGTGCTTGCCTCAATGTATGGGGCAAAGACATTGCTCGGCACTGCCACTCCATCAATAGAAACCTATCACAATGCCATGACAGGTAAATACGGCTATGTATCACTCACACAGCGGCACGCAGGAATCGAACTGCCTGAATTTCGCATCGTTGACATCAAGGATCTGCAACACCGCAAGATGATGACCGGTCCGTTCTCTCCCATGCTGTTGGCAGAGGTGCGCAAGGCGATTGAAGATGGAAAGCAAGCCATATTATTCCAGAACAGGCGCGGATTTGCACCGATGATTGAGTGCAAGCAATGCGGATGGGTGCCTCATTGCCAGCATTGCGACGTGAGTCTCACGCTTCACCGCAACACCAACCAACTAACATGCCACTACTGCGGATATACATACTCCATACCTACGAAATGCCCAAATTGCGAAGGCACCGAACTACGCACGCGCGGATATGGAACTGAGAAAATCGAGGAGGACATTCGCGACATCTTCCCTGAGGCGAAGGTGGCTCGTATGGATCTCGACACCACTAAGACACGCAACGCATACGAACGCATTATCACCGACTTTGCCGCAGGACGCACAAATATCCTAATTGGCACACAGATGATAAGCAAAGGACTCGACTTTGCCAATGTGAGCGTAGTGGGCATACTTAATGCTGACTCCATGCTCAACTTTCCCGATTTCCGGGCCTACGAGCATGCCTTCATGATGATGGCACAGGTTGGAGGCAGAGCCGGAAGAAAGGGCAAGCGTGGACTGGTGATAATGCAGACGAAAAGTCCTGAATTGCCAATAGTGCAACAGGTGGTCAATAATGACTACGAGGCTATGTATCGCAGCGTCACAGCGGAGCGTAGAGAGTTTCACTATCCACCGTTCTATCGTTTGATATATGTGTATCTCAAGCACAAGGATGACAAGGTGGTGAGCAATGCCGCAGCCACTCTTGCATTCAAACTGCGGATGTGGTTTGGAGAGCGTGTACTTGGTCCCGACAAACCTTCAGTTGCCAAGGTGAAATCACTGAACATCAGAAAACTTATGCTAAAACTGGAGAACGGCATAGATATTAAAAAGGTGCGCCAGTATCTGAGAATGGCACAAGCAGACATTAGCAAGGACAAACGCTTCAACTCTCTTGTAATCTATTACGATGTTGACCCGTTATAACCAAAAAAATAGCAAAAATTTGGTTCAATTTGGTTCAAGTTAGGCTAAAAATGAATTTTTCTTCATTTTTTCATTCTACATTCATAAAAAAGATGTATCTTTGCGGACGAAAACAATGAAAAGTGAATGAAGAAAAATAAATGATAAATTATAGATTATGCGTAGGGCAGTGCAGCCACATTGGCTGAACTGCCCTACTAACTATATTAGATACTGACTATTTAGAAATAATAGGCAGCTGAAATCTGCCAAGCATGAGCCTTGCCCTTGCCGGAGTTCCAGTCCTTTACTTCAAACTCATCTGTCTTGCCAAGAGCCATGTTATAGTTGAAACCGATTTCGACATGCTTAAGGAGACGGACGCCT
>CALZMK010000394.1 GCA_945788545.1 uncultured Prevotella sp. | reverse complement strand
CACAGTCAGAACGCGACACTACCGCAGTCAAGCGTTTCATTGCGGCAATAGTGTCATTGGATGCTCAGGCGCGTATGTCTCCCGCCGACAAGGCCAAGCTCCACGATTGGCTTCAGGCCAGAATCAAGGCCGACAGCCTTGTTGTAGTGTATTAATAGTGTTATATAATAAAAAAGGATAGGGCATTAACCCTATCCTTTATTCTTTGCCCTTCGAGGGTTATTCTTTTTCCCTTGAATATGGCATATTAGTCCAAAATTATCTGAGAATATACTTCTTGTTGTTCTTGATAACCAAGCCCTTCTTTGCTTTCATGCCTGCGAGATTGTATGCAGGAGCATTCTCGATTTCTGCATTTACTCTGTCGATAGCTGTGGGAACAGTCTGAGTAACAGTAATCTCCTTGGTGCTTTCAACAAACACGATAGTCACTGTAGTGTTGTCTTTATCAACAGTCAGGTTGTAGTCTTTTGATGGATAACTAATATTCCATGCTCCGTCAGCTCTAACCTTGAATGAATAATCATTAGCAGCAACTCCAGTAATAACTGCAGTCCATGTGCCTTCAGGATCTTCTGTCATGGCGATATCATTATCCCAATCACCTCCCCAACCGATTAATCCGTATGTATGCTTTGTAGCTTCCGCATCACCGGTCTTTGTGGTAGAAGCAGTTGGGGCACTTTCACCTACTACGTATGTAAAGGTAATAGTATAGATTCCTGTCTTTTCAACTGATACCTTTTGATTGTCAATAGGAAACCACTCAGAACCATTCTTGACAATCTTATACTCGTAGTTTATTCCAGCTTCCAGTTTTACTCCTTCTTTTACGAGAGTGTAAGTAGCGTTATCGGTAGTGGTCATCTGATTGTTGGCATCTTTCGCGTCCCAATGAGATCCCATCATCGATTCCATACCTGCGACAACATAAGTGTCTTCTGCATTTGCCGTCAATACCATGCATATTGACATAAGCATTAAAGTAAAAAGTTTTTTCATACGCTTTAAATTTTTAAATTGTTATTGTTAATAAATGATTTATGGTGCAAAGATAAGAATATATATAATAAGATGTATATGAAAAGACGGGAAAAAATATAATAATATTGCGCAATCGATTGCACATAAAACATAAGGGATGAAACCTCATTAGATTGAGGAATCATCCCTTCTTAGACTGGTGAATTGGGTAACTTTTTTGAGCCTCTTGTCGGATTCGAACCAACGACCCCGAGATTACAAATCACGTGCTCTGGCCAACTGAGCTAAAGAGGCGGGTGGGCAAGCTACTTACATCGCGCCGCTACAACCAACTACCTTTGCTACGTTCCCGTCCTGGAGGATTCGAAGGGAGCTGGCCGTGTAAGACTTGCCCGTCTTAGCTGTAAAAGCGGGTGCAAAGGTAGGCATTTTTTTTGGAATATGCAAACTTTTCGCCTAAAAATTGTCTTTTTTCTCGTTTTTATTTGAATATATGCCCTATATTTAGTAACTTTGCAACCGAAAACACACATATATTATATAAATGACTACACAGGAATACATACAACTGAGGGCATTCGCCCGTGTTGACGGAACATACGTTGGCATCTTGTGGATAGCAAGTTTTGCCTGTTATCTCGGTGGACTCAGTTCATCGATGTTAGGTCTTGTCGGTGGCATTCTCGCCGTTGTCAGTCCTTTTTTTGCAGCCAAGCGTCTTATGAAGTTTCGTGATGACATCAGGGATGGCGAAATCTCTGGTCGTCGCTCGATGCTCTATTATGCATTGATGTTCTTTTATGCGTCATTGCTCTTTGCCCTTGCCCAATATCTGTATTTCGCATTCATCGACGGAGGTTATCTCTTGCGCGAATACACCTCGCTGCTCTCCTCTCCCGAGATGAAGCAGGCTATGCAGGCCTATGGCATGACTTCCGAGCAATTGACCCAAGGCCTCAAGGAGTTTGCCGATGCCTCGCCGATAATGACAGCCCTGAATATCATGACGATGAACATCACAGTCGGTCTGATACTCAGTTTGCCAGTGTCTCTTATCACCCGCAGGGCAAACAAGTAAATACAAACAAAAAAAGGATATATAGTTATGGCAACAGAATTGGATATAACACTACGTCTTGCCGTAGCCATGTTGCTTGGCGGCGTGATAGGTTTTGAGCGTGAGTATCGAGCAAAGGATGCAGGTTTCCGCACCCATTTCCTTGTAGCCTTGGGCAGTGCCCTCTTCTGCATAGTGTCGCAATTTGGCTTTGGTTTCGAACTCAAGGATTCCTCACGCGTGGCGGCGCAGGTTGTCTCGGGAATAGGTTTTCTTGGTGCCGGCACCATCATCTTCCAGAAGAACGTGGTGAGGGGGCTTACCACAGCCGCCGGATTATGGGTCACTGCTGCCATCGGTCTTGCATGTGGCACAGGTATGTATCTTCCTGCTGTTGTCACCACCCTCATGGTGCTCATCGGACTTGAGATTCTGAGTGCCGTTATTCCGCGAGTCAGTACGTCGGTGGTCATTCTATCCTTCTCTGCCACTTCACAAGAGAGCGTTAAGAAGGCAGTGAGGGAGATTCGTCGCAACTGCCTGGATATCATCTCCTACGAACTCAAGGAGCGCAAGACGAGTCAGGGAGTAATCTTCGAGACCAATCTCTCGATGAAGGTTAAGCGTGACAATCGCAACGAGCAGTTGATAGAATATCTCAACGAATTCGATGACGTCACGATTTCGAGCATTGAATAAGTTACTCAACTTGCGCAAGTAAGGGAAGTTAAGGAAGTTAAAGACG
>CALZMK010000393.1 GCA_945788545.1 uncultured Prevotella sp. | reverse complement strand
TTGACCAGCTTCGCTCTATATATTATGGTGTATATCTCATTCGCGACCTCAGTCCAAAGACATCCGCGGCAATCGTAAGCTACGGAGAGAGACTGAGCAGCAATATCGTTGCCACGCTCATCGAGGGCGCCCACTGGCAGGATTCGCGCAGTTTCATAAAGACTGAGCTCAAGCACGGCAAACATGTGCTCGACAGTGAGTTGACCAACCAACTCGTGCGCGAGGCATTCTGCGATTTGCCGGATATCACAGTCGTACCGGGCTTTATCAGTTCAGACAAGTATTCGGGCGAGGTGACCAATCTCGGGCGCGGAGGAAGCGACTATACGGCATCTATCATTGCCGCAGCTCTCGACGCCGAGACACTCGAGATATGGACAGATGTCAACGGATTTATGACTGCCGACCCGAGAGTCATCCACACGGCATACACAATCACCGAACTGAGCTATGTCGAGGCGATGGAGCTCTGCAACTTCGGTGCCAAGGTGATTTATCCGCCGACAATCTATCCCGTGTGCGTGAAGAATATACCAATCCGAGTGAAGAACACGTTCAATCCTTCTGACCCCGGAACGATTATCAAGGACAAGATAGACAACGACCGAAAGCCTATCAAGGGTATTTCGAGCATCAACGGCACTACGCTCATCACCGTGACGGGATTGTCGATGGTGGGAGTAATCGGCGTCAACCGCCGCATCTTCACCGCCCTTGCCGATAATGGCATATCGGTGTTCATGGTGTCGCAGGCATCGTCGGAGAACTCAACATCTATCGGTGTGCGCGACGAGGATGCCGACGAGGCAGTGCGCGTGCTCAACCATGAGTTTGCCAAGGAAATCGAAACTGGCGCCATGTTCCCGATGCATGCCGAGAGCGGACTTGCCACTATCGCCATCGTGGGTGAGAACATGAAGCATACGCCGGGTATTGCGGGTAAGCTGTTTGGTACTCTCGGACGAAGCGGTATCAGTGTGATTGCCTGCGCCCAAGGTGCATCGGAGACAAATATCTCGTTTGTCGTTGATTCAAAGTATCTGCGTAAGTCGCTCAACGTGCTCCACGACTCGTTCTTCCTGAGCGAATACAACGTGCTCAACCTCTTTATATGCGGAGTGGGAACTGTGGGCGGAAATCTTATCTCGCAGATTCACTCGCAGTATGAGGAACTCAAGCAGACACGCCGTCTCAAACTGAATGTTGTGGGCATTTCGAGCAGTCACAACGCGATATTCAACCGCGACGGTATCGACCTCGGCAACTATCGCGAGGAACTGGCAAAGTCGGCTCCCAGCGACATCAATCACCTGCGCGAGGAAGTAATCGGCATGAACATCTTCAACAGTGTGTTTGTTGATTGCACGGCAAGCAACGATGTGGCAGGACTCTATCAGGAATTCCTCGAGCATAATATCTCGGTTGTGGCTGCCAACAAGGTGGCTGCGTCGAGCGACTACGAGAGCTATCTGAAACTCAAGGAGACGGCTCTCAGACGCGGCGTGAAGTTCTTGTTTGAAACTAACGTAGGAGCTGGTTTGCCCATCATTGGAACTATCAACGACCTGAAGAACTCGGGTGATAAAATACTTAAGATTGAGGCAGTTCTGAGTGGAACGCTCAACTTTATCTTTAATGAGATTTCGGCTGATGTGCCATTCTCCGAGACTGTTGCAAGAGCCAAGCAGCAAGGCTATAGTGAGCCCGACCCGCGCATCGACCTAAGCGGTAAGGATGTAGTGCGCAAGCTCGTTATCCTCGCCCGTGAGGCTGGATACAAGGTAGAGCAGGATGACGTGGAGAAGCATCTCTTCGTGCCCGACGAGTTCTTCAAGGGCAGCATTGACGACTTCTGGAAAAACCTGCCTTCGCTCGATGCCGACTTTGAGGCAAAGCGCAAGGTGCTCGAAAGCGAGAACAAGCGCTGGAGATTTGTGGCAAAGCTCGACCATGGCAAGACGAGTGTGTCGCTCGAAGCCGTAGGTCAGCATCATCCGTTCTACGGACTTGAAGGCTCCAACAACATCGTGTTGCTCACCACCGAGCGCTATCGCGAATATCCAATGCTTATCCAGGGCTATGGCGCGGGAGCTGGAGTGACTGCCGCAGGAGTGTTTGCCAACATCATGTCGATAGCCAACATATAATTAACATCAACAACAATGAAACACATTATTATATTAGGTGACGGAATGGCCGACCACACAGTGGAGCGACTTGGAGGCAAGACTCTGCTGCAATATGCCGACACGCCATATATGGACATGCTGGCGAAGAAAGGTCGCTGCGGACGTCTCGTGACAGTGCCCGACGGTTATCAGCCAGGCTCTGAGGTGGCAAACACAGCCATCCTCGGATACGATCTCGACAAGGTGTATGAGGGCAGGGGACCGCTTGAGGCGGCAAGCATAGGATATGAGATGCGCCCCGACGACATGGCTATCAGATGCAATATCATCACCCTTGCCGACGGGAAGATAAAGAATCATCACGGCGGACATCTCTCGACCGAGGACGGCACCGAACTCATCAACTATCTCAACGAGCAACTAGGCGACGAGCGCGTGCAGTTTATCCCCGGCATACAGTATCGCCATCTCCTCGTAATCCGTGGCGGCAACAAGCACATCGCCTGTTCGCCGCCTCACGATCATCCCGACGAGGAATGGCGCCCATTATTGGTGCAGCCCTCTTCCGCCCCTTCATCCGACCCCTCGTCTGCCCCTTCCGTGCAGCCCCCGTGCTTGCGGTGTCAGCCGCGAGTTGCAGAGCTTTCCCCCTCCGCTACCGCCGCTC
>CALZMK010000392.1 GCA_945788545.1 uncultured Prevotella sp. | reverse complement strand
AATAAATCCATCCTGATTTTTCCAAAAATGAGTGAAGAATGTCCTAAAAGGAGTATTTTTGAAATTATTATGTAACACTTGTTTCATTATTAGGCAATTTTTTTGTACCTTTGCAATTCGAATATACTTGGTGTTATGAGAAAAGTGTTACTATGGATATTGGCAGCAACACTCGCTATTGGCTGCGACTCGTTTCAATACCACCCTTACGAGGTGAGGTTTGACGGCGAGAGAAACATCAACCACAACAATATCATTAAGATTGAGGAACAATGCCGCAATCTTGATTCACTATGTGTGGCATTCATCAGCGACAGCCATCACGACTATTCCGATCTGTGCAATATGGTGGATGATATCAATCGCAGGGATAGCATTGACTTCGTGATTCATCTTGGCGACCTCACCGACACTGGCACTATCAAGGAGTTTGTGTGGGCGCGGGATTATCTGTCAAGACTCAACAAACCATATATTGTTCTTATCGGCAATCATGACTTTCTCGGCACTGGCGACGAGATTTTTCGCAAGATGTTTGGCGAAATGGATTTGTCGTTCATTGCCGGTAGGGTTAAGTTTTTGTGCATCAACACCAATGCCACTGAATACGACCATATTGCCGACATTCCCAACTTTGAGTTTCTTGAGAATGCCGCAATAGCCGATTCAGCCCTTTTCGACCGCTCCGTTGTCTGTATGCATGCCCGGCCATATAGCGACCAATTTAACAACAATGTGGCAAAACCATTTGAATACTACGTTAAGCAAATGCCGGGAATACTCTTTTGTGTCAACGGACATGACCACAACTTACAGATTGACGACCTCTTCGGCGATGGTCTGATGTATTATGGGTTGACGTGCACGAGCGACCGCAAATATATGATATTTAATATCAACAAGGAGGGATACCGATATGAAATCATTGATTTTTAGTATATTGTTTTTATGTTTCGCTTTTGGCGCAAGTGCCACCGAGAGAGACTCGGTGGCAATAGCCGACTCTCTGTTATATCTGGATGCTTCACCCACGGAGAATGTGCGCGTCGAGAGTGCCACCATGTCAAGATACGACCGTCGCATTCATCGCCGCCGCGAACATTGGGCGGGACTGATTCCCACACAGTTTATCATGCAATATGCCGGAAATATGGGCTTGATGTCAATCGGCATCGGATGGGACTATGGCAAGCACAAGCAATGGGAGACAAACCTCATGTTTGGCTATCTGCCCAAGATCAGCAGTCACAGGGGAAAGCTCACAATGACTCTCAAGGAGAATTATCTGCCATGGAGCATGTATCTCAAGCAAGGATGGATGCTTGAGCCCCTTTCGTGTGGATTGTATATCAATACGGTCTTTGGTTCGGAATTTTGGGACAATCAGCCAAGTCGTTATCCCGACAAATACTATGAACCATTAAACACGAAAATTCGTCTAAATGTGTTCCTTGGTCAACGCATCACAAAGATTATTCCCGCCAACAAGCGCAAGTTTCTGAAAAGCATCTCCGCCTTCTATGAGGTAAGTGCATGCGACCTCTATCTCCGCCTTCTCTTTATGGAGAAAAAGGTGACCTTAGGGGATATCCTTTGCCTGTCGGTGGGAGTGAAGATGCAGATATTGTAATTAATTAAAATTTGGCTAATTCATAAATTTTTGATAATATCAATGCATGGGTAATTATCGTAATTAATGTAAAGGTATGCGGCGGTATTCATTATTTGTATTATCTTTGCAGCCGTAATGAAGCGAATAATGTTCTTGTATGCATTTTGCATGGTGGTAAATATGTCGCGTGGACAGCGCACTTGCGTTGTGGCTGACATGTTCACTCACATTCCGATTGGGAATGTGAAGGTGATTGCCGACCATTATGAGAGCAAGGCAAGTCGATGCCCAAGCCATCGGGCCATGACTTCCTGAGCATCTTCCGCCGCAAGGTGTCGGCAAAGAAACGCAGGGAGCGAATGAAGGCTATTGAGAACTATTAAATCAGCTAAATATCACAATATAACATTTTTTAAGGACTCAGTGCATTGAATATCAATAATTATTATTAATTTTGCTGCCAAAAGAATTATATCATGAATAAAAAACTATTGTTATTGATTCTATTTACCGTCTTTACCAACATGAATATTATGGCGGCAAAGGGTGAGAAGACTACTGCACGTCAGGAAAATAAGGTGCTCGTGCTCAGTTCCTATTATCAAGGATACATTTGGGCTGGAGCACTCGAAAGTTCCATTGTGTCACACTTCTCGGTTGACCGTAAATGGAATGTCGAGGTGGATTATCTCGACCTTGTAGCCAATCGCGACAGCAGTTTCATGCATCATGAGGCCGTGAGACTTATGAATGAGCACGACGCCAACAAGAAGAATATCGTGATACTGCTCGGTGAGGAAGCCTGGATAATGTATCGCTCGTTTATGAGTGAGGAATGGAAGAATGTGCCTTGCGTGGCTCTTTTCTCTGGCACATACACCATCAGTGCCTCCGACTACAGCTCTTGCCGCGAGATTACCGACGACATGAAGATTTCATTGGAGGACTCGCGCAAGGGAATAAACGCCACACTCATCAACGACACGTATTTCGTTGAGCCAACCATCCAACTCGCCCTGAGCCTAAGGCCGCAGACCCGGCATCTTGCCCTCGTGAGCGATACATGGCAGATAGGATTCATGGTGAGAGAAAAGACCAAAAGGATAGTAAAGGAGAAATATCCAAGTCTCGACCTTATCGATCTCAATAACAGGGAGCTCACCACAGCCCAACTGAAAACCCGCTTG